>JAJPJP010000286.1 GCA_021324175.1 Chitinophagia bacterium | reverse complement strand
TATTTAGATTTGGCGGAAGCCTGAGCTTTTTCACATCGAGCATCATCATGAACCTTGGCGTGTACCGGTAAGTCCATAACGAGTCTTCCGATAGGGTCATGCCTTCACGGTAGTATTCGGCAGCCTGGTAGCTTGGCCGAAAAATTCTACATGATACCAATCTTGCTGTCTGAAAAAAAGTAAGCGGCTTGGTCAGCCCCCTTCTGCCCTCATAAGCGCCCGATAGCATAATCAGCCCGGCAATTTCATTGGGAACAGCGTCTGCTGCGCAGAACGCAGAGGCAACTCCGAGGCTATGCCCCAGCACGACTACCTTCGAAAAGCCAAGGCTTTTGACATACTTTACGGATTCGGCCAAATCGGCAATCCATCGTTTCTTGCCGGGATTGTCGCCACGGTTACCGCCCGATAATCCATGCCCTCGGTAATCCAGTCCGAAAACCGTATAACCCCCATTCGATATCGGGACCGCGGCCATGCTATATGGGCCGCTATAGGCAGTAAACCCATGAAAGATTAATACCGCAATATTCTTTTTTGCAGGTACAACCGGGTCGGGGTCCCACCTGCGCAAGAAAAGCGTCTCGCCGTCACTGGTCGTAAAAATATTATGCGGGCCTGTATATTTCTGCCGAAGGTCGGCGGCTTCCTGGGGTGTAATTCCCTTATTTTTTACCTTCCAAGTGATCGGCCAATAGGCTAATACCAGGCCGGCAATAATTACCGCTATGATTAAAAAGAAAATGGAGTACAAAACTCTTTTCATTATTTTCCTCATGTGACTGGGGGTTCTGTTGAGGAAAACTACGGCAAAAAAACGAAAAGCACCGGTAGGCGACCGATGCTTTTGATATGTCGTGAACTTTGATTCGCTATTGAACCATTACGTATAGATTTCCGCTACCTACGACTGAATTGTTTCTCAACACGGAATAAGGAAGAGCAAAATATCCGTGGTAACCCCAAGGCGTTCCCCATGAATTCTGTACAATAAAATAACCACCGCCGGTAGCGCTTGTCGTTGCTGTGCCATCATCCACATAACCTACGAGCGGTACTGCATGCCCGCCAAGCAGGTGCAGCCTTTTATTGAGCACATAAGTGGTCTTGCCGCCAGATGTTTGGGCAACGAGCGGGTTATAAATATAGCTGCTGGTACTCAAGTCTTCAAATATCGTGTAGGAGTTGTTGTCGTATACGTTGAAGCCCATCATGACCGGTTTGTTGTTCAAGATGGCATATTTGCAATTCAGTACTTCCGTGTTGTCGCCGGTACCGCTGATTGTATAGTACCCTCCTGCGGTAGCACCCGTGGTGGTAGTGGATCCGTTTTGCACGCCGAGAACGAAGCCGGCAGCGTTCGTAATGGCAGCTGAGCTCGGGGCAGTCTTGTATTGGGACGAAGATGAAGTCGCTACGTTATAACCCTGAGAATTGATCTGCGAAGGGTAAACATAATAATCTTCCGTACACTGGCCCTTGTCCGCGAGTGAAGATCCCGATCCTGAATTGTTGCTCAATCCCTGGAGTGCCTCACCGATATTGACCATGTTTGCTCCCGGGTCAGAACTGATAGAATAGTGTTCGACCAAAACCCTTTCAACGTAGTACAGGAAAAGAGGAGAAAGGGCTCCATCGGTGCTGAAATAACTGGTCGGGCTGGTGAACTTATTGGTACTATAGATATCGGACATCATAGCAGCCAAGTTAGAACCTGCAGCTGGTTGGCTGGCAATCGCACCGCCGAGCGCATAGTACTTCAGGATTTCGTTTGTTTCAGTTCCGCAGAAACCAGTGCAGGAACCAATTTGCCCCTGGTCCCTAATGGCAGGGGTCGTCATTAAATAGGTAGAGGGTAAGGTGCCCGAATAGGAAAGTCCCAGATTTGTTTTTCCTCCGTTGAGTACGTCGGGCGTAAATATGGGTACGTTCCGGAGTTCTTCCGGTGAAACCGGCAACAAGCCGTATTTGTGAGGGGTAATCCCTGTCGTTCCCGCTGCCGCAACAGGTGCATTAAGGTCTGATTTTTCGCAACTGTACAGCATTGCGGAACTGACCACCAGATAGGTCAGGCTTCGAGTCAAAGTTCTCATGTGCATTTAATGTTTGAATGATGAAAAATGTGTATGGTTTAAAAAAAATAAAATAGCAGCTTTCAATCAAGTCTTGGTCGCCTGCTGGCACTTGTTGTCCATACGAACATTCACTTTTTCCCTAAACTGTCGGCCTTTAATATACCAGTCGAGTCCCCCGAAACTGATCGCGAGGTAAAGTGCCTGTGAAAATTCCTCCTCCAAAAACGACCATGATGGAGGTGTTCGATCAACAATATTAAAAAGATAAGGAAAACGATCAGCCCGGCAATCCGGTTAAAAAATTCGAGCAGCTTTTTCATCAAGGTTATGATTTATAATCCCAAACAAGTACTAATTCTGCTGATTTTCGTGCCTTACAGTAGGTTATTTGCCAGGTCTTAATGTGGTTGACGGCAAAATTTGCGCTATGTTACAAAAAAAAGGGCAATGTTGCAAAAGAAACATCCTTATTATTATATCCTGCGTGTTATCGATCGGGCGGAATGGGCCCTGATGCCGCCGTGCTAATTACCAGTTTCAGCTTTTTTTGGCATAGGCCATGGTTACAGATATTCCGATACCACTGCCTTAAGCCTTCTTTTCCAACTTTTCAATCGTCTTCCTGGCTGCTTCGAGCCGTATCACTTTGTTTTTCTCAATCATTCTTTCCTTTATCCAGTGCTCCAGCCGGTGATGTAGAGGGATTAATAATGATGCGATGATCACCAGCGCAAGCAACATAAAGACCGGTGATTCATGTGTCACAGCGGCAAGCCAGGGATGTATCAATAAGTTGATAAATTCGAAAACTGCCAATAAACCAAGGATGGCGAAGAACGAGATTATTTTTTCATTGGCGATGATTGTTCTGCTCAATAATAAGAACAGTGTGATAAATACAATAATTCCAAGGGCTATTAAAGTTAATTGTATGTTTTGCCGTCGTTGTTCTTCAACCTGTTTTTGCTTCGCCCCTTCTTCAATATCTCTTAGTTTTTCATTAAATACAAGCGCCTGGATTTTATTGATATTATTTTGGTTAAAAATCGAATCCTTGACCGCTGACTCTAATTGAGAATAATAGTAAGCACTGTCCATCTTATTGAGCCTTGCATAGATTCTTCTTAAAAAGCCGGCCGCGGCCTGTTTCATATCGTTATTGTGAATCCTGTTGCCAAGCGATAAAAATTGTGTGGCCTGGCGTTGCGCTTCCTGGTTTTTATTTCGATCGAGCAGAAAATTGATGAATTGAATTCTAAGGAAAAGAATCGTCGGATAAAACTGCAAAGAATCGGTCAGGTTAGTGGCCTTTTTATAAAAGAATTCGGCAGTTTCGTAATCGCCTTTAGCCTCGTTTACCTTGGCAAAATCGGCATCAGCTTCGGCATAAAACTCCGGACTTTTTAATTTCAGGTTCGCTTCATTCAAAGCCTGAACGTAGTGTAATGCCGAATCAGGCTGATTAAGAGCGAGAAAGGTCTGTGTCATTCCATCGTTGTAAATAATGACCAGGTAATTGAATATTGATGAAGAAGAATCGGGCAGGCTCATGATGGAAAGCCGCAAATATCGCAGCGCCTCATCAGGATTTTTAAGTTGGTAATATGTCCAGGCGATAGATTGATCCAACCAGCAAACCTGGTCTTTTGCATTTACTTTTTCGGCAAGCGGGATTGCTCTAAAAAAATACGCAATCGCCGTGGTATAGTCGCCTTTTTCATTTTCAAAATAATTACCGATCCAGTTGTAGCTGATGGCCAGGAGGGAGTCGCTGTGCAGCTTTTGCGCTATCTGGAAAAGCCGCATGCAATTGGCAGAATCGATATTGGCGTAGCCATTGATTATCCGATCTTCTTCAATTTTTACAATCAGGCTAAAGGAATCCAGCGGCGTAATACCATTGTTCAACAAGACCTTGATGCTGTCTTCATATTTGGTTTGTGCATTTGTCGTCCTGCAAAAGAGCAGGACGGCACATACGATACATAAGGCCCTTTTCATCGTTGGCTAATTTGATTTTTCCTCAATTTCCCATTTTTTTTCGCCGCCTGTCTGAGGTCGACCGGCCCTGTTTATTGACATCCACTTTCCTGGGATCATGGCGTTAATTTGAGCAATAATGCAGAACGAAAATGGCTGCCCCTAAGGAAACTTCCAAAATCATCATGGTATCGTAGTATGTCCCCGGCGACCCCACCTGTATCCGGGAATACAGGCGTCCAAGGCCTGAAAAAGCGATGGCCACACCAATAAAATATAGCAAATCGCCAACCTGGACGGTATGAAAGATAACCCATGCCAGCATAAAGCCTATACCGAAATAAATGCCGCTCAGGAAGCGGAAAATATTATCCAGCCGTCGTTGGGGAGGAACAGTTTCCGGCAAATAGGCCTTTGTGCCTTTTGTCAAGAGGTTTAATCCGCCCAGAAAGCAGATTAGTGTTGCCAGTCCAAGGAGAATTTTTAGGGCTATTTCCATAATATGGTGGTTGACGAAGATTCCATCGTTCTCTTATATAGGATAATGGTTGGGCGACGTAAAGGTCGCATGGCAATTCCACTATATGTGTTTGCTTTCTACCCTTTGGTGATGACGAAGTGAGTCGCATGTTCGCCTTCCGTCTTCTGAAATTGATTGAATCCAAAAGCAGACATATCGATGCCCGCAAACAAATGTTCTCCGGAACCGAGAAATACCGGTGAAAGCGCGAGGTGGATTTCATCGAGGCAGCCTGCCTGCAAAAATTGGCGAAAGGTTGAGACGCCTCCTCCAATTCGGATGTCTTTTCCGCTGGCAGCTTCTTTTGCCTGCTCCAGCGCGGACTGTATCCCATCCGTAACAAAATGAAACACCGTACCGCCTTTCATCTCAAACGATTTCCTGGGATAATGGGTTAAAACAAATACCGGAGTGTGGAATGGTGGATCTTCACCCCACCAGCCCTTCCATTCATTATCTGGCCAATCTCCCCGGATCGGGCCAAACATATTTCTGCCCATGATCCAGCTGCCGATATTGTCGAATGATTTTTCCGCGAAACGGTTATCGACTCCTTCGCTGCCGCCGGTCTGGCCTGTCATTTCCGCAAACCTTTTCGTTTCAAACATCCACTTGAACGCTTCCTCTCCTCGAAAGCCCAACGGATGATTTAAGTCCTGATCGCTTCCTGCCCCAAATCCGTCAAGGGAAACTGAAAACGCCAGCAATTTGACCTTTGCCATGTCATATTTTTTATAGAGCTAAATTAATTCTATCTGGTCAATCTTTAAATCAGCAGAGTCGCTCTTTTAATCAACTTTGGAGATTCGACAAGATTGATCGTTTTCCCCCGGCGCATGTGCGCCCCTCCTGAAGCTCCAAGTCCGTCGAGGCAATTCAGACTTGCCGCAAAGAATGAAATGTCACCTGCACCACGCAGCCCGCTGCTCATGGCGACGGAATTTTTGAGGAGATCAAGGGTGGCAGGCATGCCGGCATCAACGTTCGCCATGACTTTTATCTCGATTTTAGCAACTCCTTGCCAACGGGTTCCGGTCAGCACAAGTATCGTAAAAACCAGGTTAATGAATCTTTTCATGATGAGCGTTTTGGTGGCAGTATTGTAATTATATATGGTTACGTCGTTCTTGTAATCTCTCGTTTTTGCGCTACATTTATCAATTCCTCAAAATTCGCCTGACTTGTTTATTCAAAACTATGAAGGGTGGTTTTCATATAATACTGCTTAGCTTTCTTCCATTGGTATCGATTTCCCAGGCGGCCTCATATTGGGAGCAATGGAGCAAAGTGCAAATCGACAGCCTGCAGACGGCCTGGGGCGGGGTGCGGAACGACTCGTCGAAAATGGCCATCGCCAGAGGCCTTGGATTTTACTACCAGGAAAAGGATAGGGACAGTAGCCTGTATTTCCATGAAAAGCAATTTTCGCTCGCTGAAAAATTGCACCAAAAACTTTGGCAGGCGGATGCCTTGGACCAGCTGGGGTATGTTTTAGCGAAGATGGAAAATTATCCTCGTTCCCTGCAATCGTTCCTGGATGGAATCAGCATCGCTGAAGATCAGGGGACGGAAAAAGGTATTTGGCGAGAATCGGTTTTTACCCAAGAAAATGATCCCCGCATCGCCCGCCTGACTGTCCTGGGCTATCTTAACAATGATGTAGCGGTCGTGTATAAAATAACATCCAACATGCCGGACGCGTTAAGCCATCTGCGCTCGGCAATCGCGATCGGCGAAGCGATAAAAAACTACGGGCAGCTGTCGATGACGTGCATGGCATTGGCAACTGGTTTTTGGGATTGGGGCCAAACCGATTCTTCGCAATTTTATGCCGAGATCGGCTTGAAATATGCCGATAAAGCCAATTTTCAAAAGTATAGGGGCGATTTGCTGGCAACGATTGGCAACATTTATTTGAAGAAAGGAAACATCGGTGTTTCAAAAAAATATTTCTCAGAAGCCATTGAAACAGCGCGAAATCAAAATAACCTGGTCGAAGTGGGAGCGACATTACTTGACATGTCGCAACTGTTCGTTACTAGCGGCAACACGGATTCAGCTTTGTGGTATAACAGGGAAAGTCTGAAAACCCTGATCGCTTCAAATGATCCCGCGGGCGTCAGGGATGCCTACCTGGGCCTGGTCACGGTATATAAAGCAAGGCATAATTTGGTTAGTGCCTTTAAATATCAGACACTCGCTATGCATGCCGATGAACAATTGAAGAACATTGAAAAAATAAACCAATTTAAAAACATCGGGTTCACGCAGGAGGAAAGGTTGCGCCAGCTTGAAGTGGAAAAAACAGCATTCAAAAATAAGTTGCGCACTTACGTTTTATTGTCGGGGCTGGGAGTTATCATCATCATTGCCTTGTTACTTTACAGAAACAATAGGCAGAGAAAGAAGGCTAATGTCATCCTTGTCCGGCAGAAGGAGGAGATTCAAAATACCTTGTCGGAACTAAAGGCCACGCAGCAACAACTGATTCATGCAGAAAAAATGGCCTCGCTCGGCGAACTCACGGCGGGTGTTGCCCATGAAATTCAGAACCCACTCAATTTCGTTAATAACTTTTCGGACGTGAACCAGGAACTGCTTGATGAAATGAAACTGGAAATCGATAATGGGAATCTGGAGGAAGTCAGGGTGCTCGCTCAGTATATCATTGATAACGAAGAAAAAATCAATCACCATGGCAAGCGCGCGGACAGCATTGTCAGGGGAATGTTGCAGCACTCGCGGACAAGCACCGGCGTAAAAGAGCCAACGGATATGAATGCGTTATGTGATGAATATTTGCGACTGGCTTATCATGGGTTCCGTGCAAAAGACAAGGAATTC
>JAJPJP010000359.1 GCA_021324175.1 Chitinophagia bacterium | reverse complement strand
TGATTCTGCCATATATTATGCCAAAGAAGTATTAACACAAAAATGGGGAAGGGTATATCCCATAGGTTTGCTGGATGCTTCGAATCTCCTTGCCCATGTGTATGAAATTAATCATCTATCGGATAGTGCATTGAAATATCTTAAACAAACCATTGCATTGAAAGACAGTTTGTTTAGCCGGGAAAAAAGCCGAAGTGCATCAAGTATTGCATTCAATGAGCAATTGCATCAACAGGAATTGCAACAAAAAGTGGAGCAAAATGAATTGAAATACCGGAACCGGTTAAGTATATACCTCTTTGTTGCGGGTTTGGTGATCATGTTAATCATTGCCGCAGGACTATGGCGTAGGAATATTTTTAAGCAGAAATCGTTCGCACAGCTTCAAAAACAAAAACAGGAAACAGATAATCAAAGAGCCAAGGTAGAGCAAACGCTTGAAGACCTAAAAAGAACCCAATCCCAGCTCATACAATCTGAAAAAATGGCTTCTCTTGGCGAGCTCACAGCAGGCATTGCCCACGAAATTCAAAACCCATTGAACTTTGTGAATAATTTTTCTGAAGTCAACCTTGAAATGAACAGTGAATTAAAAGGGAAATTAGATAAGCTTCAAATACCAGCAGCAGATAAAAATGAGATTGATGAGTTAATTAGTAACATTGAAAATAACGAAGCGAAAATTATCCATCATGGCAAAAGGGCTGATGCTATTGTAAAAGGTATGCTCCAGCATTCACGCTCAAGCTCAGGTGAAATGGAGCTTGTCAACATTAATGCCATCGCTGATGAATGCATGAGATTAAGTTACCATGGTCTTCGGGCAAAAGACAAATCCTTTCAGGCCAACCTGCAAACAGATTTTGATGATTCCATTGACAAAATCCCTTTTATCCAACAGGACGTGGTCAGGGTCTTAGTTAATTTATTCAACAATGCCTTCTATGCAGTCAATGAAAAAAGCAAAGAGCAGGTTCAAGGGTATGAACCAACTGTCTCAGTAAGCACAAAGAAATCAGGGAATCAGGTTTCAATAATCGTCAGAGATAACGGGAACGGCATCCCAGAAAAAGTAGTTGACAAGATCTTTCAGCCATTCTTCACCACAAAACAAACAGGACAAGGAACAGGACTTGGGTTATCATTGAGTTATGATATTGTGAAAGCACATAGGGGTGAAATTAGCGTAAATACCAAGGAAGGGAAGTTTACAGAGTTTGTGATTCAGTTGTCAACAAATAGTGTGTTTTGAAAAGAGTACTGACTATATGTTTTTTATTAATGCAGCAATTAAGCACTGAAAGTCAACCATCTGGATTAAATAACTTCAGGCAAATGCTGTTAGAAGGAAAAGATGACACAAATAAAGTGAATTCATGTGATTCAATGGCTGACATGTTAACTTTTTCCTATCCCGACACTTCGCTTTTTTATGGGCAATTGGGGCTAAAGCTTGCAAATAAATTGAATTTTGAACATGGAGAATTGCTCTCCGCGAAGGACTTGGGGTTCGCGTATATCGTTTTGGGCAATTATTCCAATTCAATTAATTATCTCCTTCAGTCCATCAGAATCTCCCAAAACCTAAACGATACTTTTAACATAGTCGATAATTATTTAGGATTAGTATTTTGTTATCGTGAACAAAAAGACTATGAAAAATCACTTTATTACATCAATGAAGCTAGAAAGATCACCAGACCAAGCGATGCAGGTTTAGTTTCATTAACTGACGATGTGGTAAGTTCTGTATACGAACAGACCAATCAACTTGATTCTGCTTTGTTTTATGCAAATCGGGCGTTGCCATTGCAAAAAGGACATTCATATTTAATGTACGTCCTCGGCGCAATTAATTCTAAATCCGGACACTTTTCGGACGCGCAGAAATACTATCAGCAAGCATTGACGCTTTCCCTGAAAGATCACGTACAAAAGGATGTATTTGACACTTACGATGGCATTGCAGAATTGTACAGACGAGAGGGGAAATTGGATTCTGCCATATACTTTGCTAAACTCGCTTTAATACCAACTTTCGGAAGAACCTTTCCGATCGACGTATTCCGCGCCAGCAACCTGCTTGCTGATATCTATGAAATTCAACACAAACCTGACAGCGCATTAAAATACCTTAGGCAAACTATTATTCTTAAAGATAGCCTATACAGCCAACAAAAAACTCGAGATGCCCAAAATTTTACTTTTAATGAACAATTGCATCAGCAGGAATTAAAGCAAAAAATAGAAGAGAATGAATTGCAATACAATAGCCGCTTACATATCTATATCCTCTTAGGTGGTCTGATTGTATTGCTAATCGTTGCTGCGGGGTTATGGCGCAGAAACGTGTATAGGCAAAAATCATTTGCACAACTTCAAAAGCAGAAGCAGGAAATAGATACCCAAAAAACCAAAGTTGAAAGAACACTTGATGAGTTAAGGGTTACGCAATCCCAATTGATCCAATCAGAAAAAATGGCGTCTCTCGGCGAGCTTACGGCAGGGATAGCCCATGAGATACAGAACCCGCTGAACTTTGTCAATAATTTCTCGGAGGTGAACAGGGAATTGATCGATGAGGCTTCTCAGGCTGTAAAAACAGGCAATAGCGGTGAAGCGATGGAATTGCTATCCATTTTGAAGGACAATGAAAAAAAAATCAATCATCATGGCAAAAGAGCAGATGCTATTGTTAAGGGTATGCTCCAACATACCAGGGTAAGTACAGGCCAAAAAGAACCTGGAAATATCAATGCAATAGCTGATGAATGCTTGAAGTTAAGCTACCATGCAATCCGAGCTAAGGATAAATTTTTTGAAGCAAATTTGGAAACTCACTTTGATGCTACTATTGATAAAATCCCTCTAATTCAACAGGACATAGTTCGTGTGTTTGTCAATTTGTTCAACAATGCCTTCTACGTAGTGAATGAGAAAAGCAAGCAGCAGATACAAGGATACGAACCGACCGTTTCAGTAACCACGAAAAAGTCCGCTGACAGAGTTGAAATACGGGTTCGAGATAACGGCACTGGCATTCCTGAGAAAGTGGTTGATAAGATCTTCCAGCCTTTCTTTACCACTAAGCCTACAGGCTTAGGAACAGGATTAGGGTTGAGCTTAAGCTACGATATTATAAAAGCGCATGGTGGTGAAATTAATGTGAATACAAAAGAAGGGGATTATGCTGAGTTCGTAGTTCAGTTGCCGATAAGTTCATAAGAAACATACACCTTCAAATATAGTTATGGAAGTACATCATCACCCACAAGTGGAAAAGAAAGGTTTCAAAGAATATTTCCTGGAATTCTTAATGATATTCCTTGCTGTTACCATGGGCTTTTTTGCAGAAAGCATAAGGGAGAATATGGGCGACCACAATAAGGAAAAAGAATTTATTATTTCCATGATTAGTGACGCTGCGATAGATACGGTCCATATTAATAGGGCTATTGCTGAAAATATAACACGTGCTTCTCGCCTCGATTCACTTGCACAAATATGTTATGGCTACAGTTCAGTTATTGACGATACAAATATTTACAGGCTGTACAAAAGAACTATTTATCGCCCGGATTTTGTAAGCCTGACTGAAAGAACATTGTTGCAGCTTAAGAATTCCGGGGGCATGCGCCTGATCAGAAAAAAGAAAGCAGTTGAAAGCATCATTGTATATGATAATTATCTTAAACCGCTTAACGATCAGGAAGTGAATTATGAGAAATATCTGAATGAAATAGTAAGTTTTGCATTTGACTTATTAAATTTTAAGTTCATGTCAGGCTCTGCACCAAAATATAAAGATTTTTCAAATCCAAGATTGCTTGACACCGATAAAAAGAAAATCATTCACTTCGGTAATGAAATTTATGTCTTTGGAGGCGTAGTAAAATTTTACATTTTTCGTTTGCATGAGGCAAAACAACATGCTTTAGATCTAATCAATACATTAAAAACAGAATATGGTATCACAAAAGAATAGAAAGGCTTACCAAAAGAAGATTAAAATATTAAAAAGTTAAACCGAAAACCAGAAGTAATTGGATTTATTTATTATTTAGAAAAGAATATCATCTGCAGTGAACATAGAAATACATCATCACAAGTACCTTTTACATTGTTTTGACCCCTCGCAGCTCAGCTAGTGCTCTATTGGCAATTAGCCACCTGTGTTTGCCTTAAGCATAAGGTAATCAAACTTATGAAGTTCACCAGCAGGGCATACCCATTGGAAAAACAATAGTCACTAGCGTCGACAAACACATGATATTTAATTTCCGTTCCATCCCATCTTAGAAACTTACCAAGTTTATTTCTAAACCTATTAAATTAATATCTGATGAACCACAATCAGTATCACGTCTTCTATTGCGATAGCTCCTGCGTCCTCGTTATAAACCAAAAGGGCGCAATAAGAAAGCTGTGTACTCCTTTCCGGGTAATAGAGGTACAGGAACCTGAAACCAGAAAGCCAAAATGGCTTTTTGTTGATGGGGTTCACCCCGACCGGAAAGACGGATTGCTTTACCTGATCAACGGTAAACTATACCCGTATTCCGGCTTTCTGATCCGGATTAGCTTTTAACCACATTTATTAATCAGCCTGCCTTTGTAAAGGGCAGCCTTACACTTTTGATCATGGAAGACATATTATTCAACCTCTCCGAAATTGAGATACGATACAACCCCAAAATACCCGCTTTACAAAAGCCCCGGATAACAAATTCTAATGATGCTTACCATCAGTTCATGCAACTGCTGGACACAGAAAAGCTAAACATCCAGGAAGAAGTCGCCGTGCTTTTCCTAAACCGAGGTAATCGAGTGATCGGTGGCTATAAACTGGCTACGGGGGGAATAACTGGCGCTGTGGTGGATATAAGGATAATACTCGGCGTCGCATTAAAATGTCTCGCTACGGGCCTAATACTGTGTCACACGCATCCTAGCCGAGAGCTTAACCCATCCGTCGCTGATAAAGAATTAACGGAACGGTTGAAGCAAGCTGCCAAGCTGATGGATATTACGCTGCTGGATCATTTGATTATTACTGCTGATGGGTATTTGAGCTTTGAGGATGAGGGTATCTTGTAAGCAATTAGTGAGTTTCTTTTACCTTTAAAAGGACGATTTTGGACTACCCTATAATCAGTATTCAAAATCATTTTTATGCGGAAAAAACATCTTTTTCTTCTGGGTTTTAGCTTTATACTTTTTGCATCTTACAGTTATCATGGCAATAAAAATAAAATGAACAGAGATTATGTTCCTAATGAAGAAACCACCGTAAGAGTTGCAGAGGCTATTTGGTTACCTATATATGGTCAAGGTATTTATGCCAGCCGGCCCTTTCATGCCAAATTGAAAGATTCTAATGTCTGGGAAGTTGAAGGCACGCTAAAAAGTGCCAAAGGAGGAGTACCTTTTATCGAAATCCAAAAAAGTGATTGTAAAATTTTGAAGGTCTATCATGGCAAATAGCCGACTGCACAAAACCTCCGGATTTGGTGAGTGGTAAGTTTGTCAAAGGTTATTGAGTTTGTTTGTGGCCGCGATCCCAAATGAAAAATCTCAATCCCCATTATGTTTAACTTATACGACAACGTTATTGCAAGCGGAGATATTGAAAATATTCCCAAAGGGACTCGAGGAATAATAGTTGATGTGCTCAGTTCCAGAACTGCATACTATGTGGAATTTTTTGAGCAAGAGTCTAATAACACCCTGGCAGTTGTAATCGTTGAAGAGAAAGATATAAAGCTGAAAAATATTCGAGATTTAAGAAGTGATTCCATTCCGTTACCCTTAGAATAAGGATAAATGGTCACGTAGCGATTCTTCCAAAGATCAACACTTATTTTCTGATTGATCCTGGGAGAAGATTTTATTGGGAAAAAGGAAGAGATAAGCGAAAATGAGTAATCGGCTCGAGGTTTTCATGTTAGAAGTTGAAAGGGTTTCTTATAAAATGCGTTAATAATAACCATTTCTTCAGTTTGGTCTTCATATTGATTCCTGCGTTGGCTAATTCTCGAAATGTCCTCATTAATTTCGCAGTCATTTGAGCTTTTGCTCTTCTCAAACATTATCAAGAGGATTAAATAGGTGTAAGTATTTTCTTGCCGCAGCAGTATTGGTATTTTTTAAGGTAATATCCTTACTTGATCTT
>JAJPJP010000254.1 GCA_021324175.1 Chitinophagia bacterium | reverse complement strand
TTACCTCCCTGAAAAATTGGAAATGACAGCTGAATGCCAACGTTTGAACTGGGAAAATTATCCGAGTATAGCGCCGAAAACTGGTTATTGAGGTAGTTCATATTGTAATTACCGATTGCCGATATGCTAGGAATAAAGCTCCATTTATAATATTTTAAATTGTCAAATTGTAGCCTCTTTTGTGTTAGCAAAAGTTGATATTCGATTCGGTTATTGTAGTTAATAGTCTGATTTGTGTCAATAAATGCCTCCTTTTCCATTTGGCCGCTATCATAAACAATTGTGAATTCATTTCCGGCTGTATATCCCATTTGTTGCCTGAGATATACCAGTTTCGCCTTCAAAAGCTCGACATCAGATTTTCGTTCCGCCTTCGAATTGTTTAAAGTGATGGTGGCCGTCTTATAGTCGGTCTTGTCAACGATGCCTCCCTTATATTGATTGACGGCATCCTTGAGATTGCGTTCCAATCTCACCAGATCATCATCAAGCAAAGCTATTTGCTGCTCAGTTAACAGTACGTCGTAAAATGCCTTACTCACATTAACGACGACGTCGATCTTGTTGCCCGCGCTTGTTTGCACGGCCTGCCGCCTGACATCGCTGGCTGAACTGCTAGCCAAAAAAACGTCCCTGTTAAAAATATTCTGGGTCAGTCCCAGGGCGACAGTAGACACATTGCGAGTGCCGCTGTAAGAAATTGCGTTATTGAAACTTACTGGTTGGAGTTGAAAAAAATACTGGTAATAAGCATTCAGGTTTAACTGGGGGTACCAATCAGCCAATTTGCTTTTTATCTGTTGTTCGGTAATCTGTTCGTTCAAAATAGACTGCTGAACGAGAGGAAAATGCTTCAAGGCATATTGAATGCAAGTCTGTAAGGTGGCATCGCCCAATACGGTGTCCCGCTCTGTCGTGATCTGAGCCTCGCATTGCGCTGAAACCATAAAGTATACAATTCCGCTCAAAAAAACATAGCTCAATCTTTTCCTTCGATTATTCATCGCAAAAAAAATTTAATACGACTTCTTTCGATTAAAACAAGGGTGTCAAATAAAAATGCAACCGTCAAACATTTGTCGATAAAAATGACAAAATTAAACAAACGTTTGAATTAAACAAATGTTTAATTTTCGCCAAATTTAGGCTCAAATAAAATGAATATTAAGAAAAAATGACCGATGGAACGGTTATGAAATATGAAATCTAAAAATTTGGAAATGCCAGGAGCTATTTTAATGATCATTGGCAGGACGCTGGCATTTGTGCGTCAGCGGCTTGCTTGAACCTTTTGTATAGGTCTTTTGGAGGTTCGCTCAGGCTATTTTTGGTAAACAAAACAGCCGCGTAGTTTCTGCATTTATCAAAGTAGGCAAATGAACCGGCAAAATCCTGAACTGTAATCACGGATGGATCACCCTTGCTGTCGAGTTCCTGCACCCAGGCTCCCAGCGTATATTGCCAACCAATAGCAGGCTTCGGTACATATTTCACCGGTATATCTGCAAATTGCAACTTCTCTAGCTCGGCTACCGATTGCTCGCTAAGAATCCGTTTGCCTTCGAACATTCCCTTATTCAAAAGCATTGACAAAAAATTGAGATAGTCATTGACTGTTGATTTGCCCCCCGCAGACGGGTCAATAGCTCCTCCTTCGTCATTATAGAAAGACGTTCCACGCATTTTTAATGGTCTTGTGATTCTCTCCTGCATCAATCGATCAAATCCCTTCTTGCCAACGATTTCCAATATACGGCCAGCGATGTTCGGTCCAATGTTACTATAAAAAAATTCAGTTCCTGGATTTGTCTGGATTTCATGATTTGAGGCAAAACTGTTGACCTGGTCTTCGAGACTTTCGAATTTACTTTTCTCAAACGCCTTCTTCATACCAACATCGACCTGGATGCCTGTAGTATTAGTGAGACAGTTTCTTATGGTAATATACCCTTTCATATAGGTTGAAAAAATCGGAAGATATTTGCTTACTTTATCATCGAGGGACAGTTTTCCTTGCTCAACAAACGACATAACTAGAGCAGCGGTGAGCCAGTTACCACATGCTTCAAGCGGTGCCTGCGTTTTCGCGCTAAAATCTCCCTGTTCTTTCTCGATTTGCCTCAGGTATACGACTTTCCCATCCTTCCATATCGCTGCCACAACATTGTTACCCAATGACTTTTGATCCCGTTTAAATAATTGATCCAGGCTGCTAAAATCCGGCTGGGCCTGAACCGGCAGCCAGAATAGCAGGCCTGCCCCTGCTAACCTGAATATCAGGCAGATTGATCCGACTTTAAGTGACATTCTTGCCATTTCATAATTTGGTTTATAGTTTGTTGCTACGAACGGGATAAGGAGAAACTGGATTATGAATTTAAACAACTTTAC
Organism: Chitinophagia bacterium; assembly: GCA_021324175.1. GTDB lineage: Bacteria > Bacteroidota > Bacteroidia > Chitinophagales > Chitinophagaceae > Puia. The sequence goes on along the minus strand of JAJPJP010000254.1, from coordinate 12,955 downwards.
AATTAAAGCTGCTGAAGTAATTCAGCAGGCTCAGCAATTGGCATTCAACCTTCAAAATCCGAATATCGAAACGGAGCATTTCCTGAAAGCGTTGCTTGAGATGGAAGATTCTCCCATAGAATATTTGTTGAAGAAAAACAATGTAACTGTCAACCTGGTTGAAAGTAAATTGGATGAACTGATCAATAAACTCCCAAAAACTTCCGGAGAAGCTGCACAATCGATTAGCCGCGAGGCAAATAACGTACTGTTGCGGGCCGGGTCTGTTTTAAAGACTTTTGGCGATGAATTTGTAACCCCCGAACATCTCCTGCTCGCAATTGTCCAGGGCAATGATAACGCTGCTAAATTACTTAAGGATGCTGGTCTTTCTGAGAAAGGAATGATTGCCTCAGTCAAAGAGCTACGCAAGGGCGATACGGTTAGATCCCAAACGCAGGAAACACAATTGCATGCGCTTAGCAGGTACGCAAGAAATCTAAATGAATTGGCGCGTCAGGGGAAGCTGGATCCAGTCATTGGTCGCGACGAAGAAATTCGGCGGACCCTTCACATTCTATCCAGGCGGAGCAAAAATAACCCTATCCTGGTCGGCGAACCTGGAGTAGGAAAAACGGCGATTGCCGAGGGGCTTGCTCATCGCATCGTAAACGGAGATGTACCGGAAAATTTGAAATCGAAAATTATCTACGCCCTAGATATGGGCCAGTTAATCGCTGGTGCAAAATATAAAGGTGAATTTGAAGAGCGTCTCAAAAGTGTCGTAAAGGAAGTTGCGGAAAGTGACGGCGAAATAATCTTGTTTATCGATGAAATTCACACGCTGATTGGGGCCGGGGGCGGCGAAGGAGCAATGGATGCTGCAAACATTTTAAAACCTGCATTGGCCCGCGGCGAACTTAGAGCGGTGGGGGCAACAACTCTCAACGAATATCAAAAATTTTTTGAAAAAGATAAGGCACTCGAACGTCGATTTCAAAAAGTTGTTATTGGCGAACCAAGCGTTGAAGACGCCATTTCAATTCTTAGGGGTCTGAAAGATCGTTACGAAACTCACCACCATGTGCGCATAAGGGATGAAGCGATCGTTGCAGCCGTCGAGCTTTCCCATCGTTACATTACCGACCGATTCCTGCCCGATAAAGCAATCGACCTGATCGACGAAAGCGCTGCGAAGCTGCGTCTTGAAATGAATTCGATGCCTGAAGAGCTTGATCAGCTTGAGAGGCAGATTCGCCAGCTCGAGATTGAAAAGGAAGCTATCAAGCGAGAGAGCGATGAGTCGAAACTGAGAGAGCTGAGTGCAGAAATTGGAAACTTGACGGTGAGCAGGGACACGTTAAAAGCGAAATGGAGAGCAGAGAAGGATCTTGTCGAAAAAGTCCAAAATGCCAAAGCCGAAATTGAAAGTTTGAAGGTTCAGGCAGAAAAAGCAGAGCGCGAGGGAAACTATGGGCTCGTCGCAGAAATTCGATATGGAAAAATAAAACAACAGGAGAAAATCTTCTCGGATTTTTCTTCCCAGCTGGAATCAATAAGCGAAAAACGACTCTTGAAAGAAGAGGTAGATGCCGAAGACATCGCCGAAGCAGTCGCTAAAGCCACTCATATTCCTGTGGCCAAGATGCTACAAACCGAAAAAGAAAAATTATTGAATCTCGAAGATGAATTGCATAAGCGGGTTGTAGGCCAGAGCGAAGCCATAACCGCCGTGGCTGATGCCATCAGGCGAAGCAGGGCGGGCCTTCATGACCCAAAAAAGCCCATTGGTTCCTTTATTTTCCTGGGGACCACAGGAGGCGGCAAAACCGAATTAGCAAAGGCGCTGGCAAACTACCTCTTTGATGATGATAGCCTGATGACCCGTATTGATATGAGTGAATACCAGGAAAAGCATACCGTGTCCCGTTTGGTGGGAGCACCTCCGGGATATGTAGGGTATGACGAGGGCGGCCAACTTACGGAATCTGTCCGCCGCAAACCCTACAGCGTCGTGCTATTGGATGAAATTGAAAAAGCTCATCCCGACGTTTGGAATGTACTATTACAGGTGCTTGATGATGGTCGACTGACGGATAACAAAGGCCGCGTCGTGAATTTTAAGAACACGATAATCATTATGACAAGCAATATTGGGAGCAACATTATCCAGGACGCATTTGAAAACGTAAATGAAGGAAATGTCGACCGGGTAACCGAGAAAGCCAAATTGGAAGTAATGACCTTGTTAAGACAAACCATCAGGCCGGAATTTTTGAACCGCGTTGACGATATTATTATGTTCAGGCCGCTTATGAGAGAAGAAATCAAGGGCATCGTTAATATTCAACTAAATAGTTTAAAAGCGTTAGTCGAGCCTACCGGGATCCAGTTGTCGTTTAGCGACTATGTAATTGAATTCCTGGCGGAAAACGGATTCGATCCTCAGTTTGGCGCAAGACCATTGAAGCGACTGATTCAAAAAGAGATAATTAATCCTCTTTCAAAAAAAATACTGGCTGGCGACATTGACAAATCACATCCTGTGTTAGTAGACGTCTTTGACAAAGTAGTCGTCTTCAGAAATGAAACACCTGTAACTCAGGATAGTAGAGGGAAGGAGCGAAAATTATCGTCGAAATAATCATCCAAGGAATTGCCAACTTTTCTCCTTGATTGCATGCCGAATTAATTTTAATTCGATCCCCTGGCTTTTCGTACTTTAGGCAAAAAATAACCATGCAAAACAGTCTGTATCATGCGCTTTGGTTCAGCCTGCTTGCTTCTTGCACTGGCAACAATAACAAACCAATTCTCGCTCAATCGGAAACTCATCCCCTGGGTTTTCACGTCGAATTTGATTCGAGCTTAAATTCGCCTCGGCGATCACCTCCCAGAACTGACGACAGTCTGATAATGACGGCGGCCGGTAATACAGATTTTTTTATTGAGCCGGGCGGAGCTTATGAAAAGTCCGACGCCCCACTTTTGCTAAAAAGGGTGGACAACAGGCGGCCTTTCACATTTGTTGCGGAATTAAGGCCTGAACATCATGTCAAATACGACGCTGGGATGATATTTATATTCGTGGATTTAAAACACTGGTTCAAATTTGCTTTTGAGGCAGATGAAAACATGAATCCGCGCCTCGTTACCGTACGGACAGCCGGCGTTTCGGATGACAACAATCATGAGGTTTTCAGGGACTCAACGGTTTACTTAAAAATTTCTTCGGACACCAAGTCGATTGGATTCTATTATTCTGCCGATGGAATGAAATGGAACCTCGTCAGGGTTTTCAAAAATGACTATCCTTTGAGTCTGTATTTGGGGATCGGGACTCAATCCCCTGCCGGAACAGGGAACAAGACTGTATTTTATGGTGCAATGTTAACTGATTCCGCCGTCAGGGATTTCAGAAGCGGCATTTAGCATTGTGTATTGTGAGGTGTTGTTGATTTATGACTAACAAAAAAACTGCGTGGTAAAGTTTGAAGCCATCCTCAATCAATTTGCGCAAATGGGCGAAAAGACAGGGTGGACATACATTGAAGTCCCAAGCGCCGTTGCGGATAGGCTTAAGCCCAACAATAAAAAATCTTTCCGGGTGAAAGGCAGTCTTGATAAGCTTCCAATCAAATCTGTGGCACTTATTCCAATGGGCGGTGGAAATTTTATAATGGCAGTCAATTCCTCAATGCGTAAATCGCTTGGAAAGCGAAAAGGCGCATCTATTCTTGTGCAAATTTCACCAGACCTGGAGAAAATTCCACTGTCAGCGGAGTTGTTGGCATGTTTAAATGATGAGCCCCAGGCCCAGAAATTTTTTCAGAGTCTTGCCCCGTCACATCAGCTATATTTTAGCAAATGGATTGAAACCGCCAAGACCCTTACAACAAAGACAAGACGTCTTTCAATGGCAGTAAATGCGCTGTCAAGGAGCATGAACTATGGCCAAATGTTAAGATTATTTAAGGCCGACGATATTTCAAGCCGGCCCAGAACTTGATATCTCAGAATCTTCGACTCAAACTTAGCGGCTACCTTCTTAACCAACGTGTCAGGCTCAGTTCTGTTCCGGACGGGGGTTAGTGCATTCGATCATTTCAGATCGACGGACGGGCCGCCACCAATCAATTACGCTCCTTTCTAAGCGAATCAGGTTTTGAATGTGAAATTGAGCAAAGTTTTCTACAAAATGGATGTTCTACGGCCCTGATGATGCCCAAAACGACCTGATCTCAACTGGCACTTAAATTGGGTTTAAAATGTTGGATTGAATCAAGAAAAATTTGATATATGGACAAGAAAATATCTGGGATCCTGTTTGGAATATTATTGCTTTTATATTTATCAGCCATGATATTCTCGTACACCGCGTGCAACTCAGGGAATGAGCAGACTGCGACATCATCAACCATAGATACGAGCAAGAATAAGAGCGTTGATTCTGCTGCCAGTGCTTCGACCACAAAAAAAACAAGAAAAGGGAAAGCCATGATATCCTCAACGTCTGTCTCTCCCGGGAGTCAGAAAATGAAAGTGCACCCCGACAAAGACGGAATTTATTCCTTTCCTCAAATAATGCCTCAATATCCCGGCGGTCAAGCTGCAATGTCGCAGTATGTGGAAAATAATCTAAGCTATCCGGAACAAGCATTAAATGATAGCAAAGAAGGGATTGTCCGCATCTCATTTATAGTGGATGAAAAAGGAATCGTTTCTGATCCACAGGTCGTTGGAAATAAGCTCGGTGACGGTTTGGACGAAGAAGCAATTAACGTAATTAAAAAAATGCCGAAGTGGAAACCAGGTACAGTTCATGGGAAAAATGTGAAGACAAGAATCGATCTCCCCATTAAATTCCAGCTTGAACCGGAATCTTAAGTTTGGCTGGCATTGCAAATTTCAGGATAATTTGAAAACGTTCATATGAAAAAGAAAATCGAACATCACAGTGCCGAATCAAAAAAATCGGAAGGCAAAAAGGCAAAGGGCCGTAACAAAAAGTCAAATGCGGACGAGGAAGATATTGGCTCGATGCGCATAGGTAAAGCCCATTCGATGACGGAACGGGAAAGATTACCGGTCTGGAGAATAAAATCGACTGAAAAATAGATCCAGTTTAAGAACTTCCGACGATATTCTGCGGGTAGAAATTGTCTCGAGACTAATAGCTGGTACTGGCCGGTGCCAAGTCTGAAATCTTCTTATTATATGTCGGAATCGAGTTTTTCGCCTGTTGCGACGATGAAGTGGATTTCCTGACTCCGACAAGAATGGAAGTCAATATTACGATTGCAGCAACTACTGTAATTCCTTTTTTTATCAAGGCGCCTTTTATACCTGAATAAATCGATTCCTGACATGACGAAAGTCCTTTGTCAGAGATCTGCACAAGCATTCCGTAGGGTTCGAAATCATCACCATAAATGTCAATGTCACTATTTTCCTTGAGCAGGTAACAAGCATCCTTCAAGGTTGCGATATCAAAATTCTCAGAAGTAAGCGAAATGTCGATAAGAGGAATGTAGTGGTATTTTTTCTCGAAATCTTTTCGCCCGGCAAGCCTCATTTCGTCAAACCACGCCGTGTTCGTGCTAAGAGATTTCAAAATCCACGCAGCAGCGTGATGAATCTGTTTTTCAGGGTCCTGATACGTACTCATAACAATAGGAATTGGATTCAGGCCCCAAACAGAGCCTTACGGTGAAAGAAACGAAAAATCGAAACATTTATTGCGGCGGAGGGAGAAACATTTGCACAATTTGAGTATAATTTAAAAAACCAACTTTTCTGCCTTTTTTGTAGCTTCACCCATCCCCACATGGCCATTTACAGAATTGATATTAAAAGCAGCAATGACAATTCAGTGTTCCTGAACCGACTCCTAAAATGGCTTGTTTTCTGTTATATTATCCTGGTATCTCTCTACCTGTTTTATAAGTTATTTACGCTTTTCCAGCAACATACATCCAAGAAAGAGTGGGCAGCAATATTGGTCAATTTACTGATCGTAGCAATCTTGAGTTTACAGCTTATCAGGACAAGCATTAGGAAATATATTCTCGTCACTGACGATTATGTCAGGTACCGATGGCGGTTTCCTTGGGCATCACATTTTGAATGGAACAAAATCAAAACAATCCAACTTGGCTATTCCAGTGTCCGGTTTGTAACGACATCGAATAAGAAATACCGGTTCTATTTTTACAAGGCGACCGAACAAGAAAAAGCAAACCTCCAGGAAGCCCTGATTGCGATTGCCCGGAAGCGGAGCATCAACTTCGTTCAGCCACTACAAGAATTTACAGAATGATTTTATCCAGGCAAAACATCGAATTATCGCCTCCGCCAATTGACGTACCCTCCAAAGATTATTTCAATTTGCCTGAAAAAGTGCTGCAATTTGGAACGGGCGTTTTGCTTAGAGGCCTCCCCGATTATTTTATAGATAAAGCGAACAAAAAGAACGTATTCAACGGCAGAATCGTTGTGGTTAAATCGACAGGCAAGGGAAGAATAGAGGAGTTTGGCCAACAAGATTCAATGTATACTCTTTGCATAAAGGGGATTGAAAAAGGAATAGTCATCAATCAGAAATTTCTTAACGCCTCCATCAGCAGGGTCCTTTCAGCTTCAGAAGACTGGGACTCCATTTTAAAATTTGCAAAAAGCACGGAGCTCGAAATTGTACTGTCTAATACGACTGAGGTGGGATTGACAGAAGTTGAAGGTGAAAATATTTTTGCAAAGCCGCCAATCTCATTTCCTGGAAAGCTTCTTGCCGTATTATATCAACGATTTGTATTCTTTAACGGTGCTAGTGATGCTGGTCTGGTGATAATTCCGACCGAACTTTTACCGGAAAATGCGTCAATTCTGCGAGAAATCCTTATCAATCTTGCAAAAAAAAATCAGATGCCAGAAGCGTTTGGGAGGTGGATAACTCATCATAACTATTTTTGCAATTCGCTTGTCGACAGGATTGTTCCTGGAAGGCTTCCGGAAGCTGAGCGGAAATTGGTCGAAAAAGATTTGGGATACGAGGATCATCTGATGATTATGGCGGAACCATACAGACTCTGGGCTATAGAGTCAAGTAACAATTCGGTGCTTGAGAGATTATCATTCGCCCAGGCAGACCAGGGTGTGGTCATTTCACCAAACATCCACAAATTCAGGGAACTTAAGCTTCGACTTCTCAATGGCTCACATACATTGAATTGCGGCCTCGCAGTTCTGTGTGGATTTATTACAGTCAAAGATGCTATGGCGGATCCCGTATTTATTCGATTTGTAAAAAGACTAATGTTTGACGAAATCGCACCGGTGGTAGCTGGTACAAACATTAGCCTTGATGAAGCAATCCAATTTGGCGAGGCGGTTTTAGAGCGATTTCAGAATCCATTTATCGAACACCATTGGTTGAGCATAGCTTTGCATTATACCTCCAAAATGCGCATGCGGAATATACCAATTTTGCAAAAATATCCAGCAAAGGGGAAGGCGGTTCCCCCGTGTATAGCTTTTGGATTTGCAGGTTATATCCGTTTTATGAAAAGTCGGAAACATGTAGAGAATTATATAGGGAATAACGGCCAGATTGACTTTCAAATCAACGATGATAAGGCGGGTATACTCTATGAAAAGTGGTCCTGCACTCAGGCGGAAAAGGTAGTTCCAAGTGTACTGGGAGACGAGGAACTCTGGGGAACGAACCTTGCGGACCTAGCCGGATTTTCTGATAATGTGACCAAATCTTTATTATTAATAGATTCAATAGGCGCAAAAAAAGCATTAGAATCGCTTTTCTAATTTGAAAATCCTTATGTGAATGGAAAGTGGTTTTTTGATGAGGCAGACGATGCGCTGGTTTGGACCGGCTGATCCGGTCAGTCTTTGGGATATTAGGCAGGCTGGAAGTGCGGGAGTTGTCACTGCACTGCACCATGTTCCAAACGGGGAAGTTTGGCCTCTTAAGGATATCAAAAAGCGAAAGTCCCTTATAGAATCGGCCGGTTTGACCTGGGAGGTAGTGGAAAGCGTTCCAGTTCATGAGAGCATCAAGACCTGGCAAAAGGACTCTAACCGCCATATTGCGAATTATAAGCAAACGATCAAGAACCTCGCGGCTTCCGGAATCCGGACAATCACTTATAATTTTATGCCTGTTCTTGATTGGACCAGGACTGACCTTAATTTTGAATTAGCCGATAGGTCCAAAGCCCTCCGTTTCGAGCGCGATGCTTATTCGGCATTTGATTTATACATTTTGAAGCGAGTCGGGGCGCTTAATGACTACAGTCGTGCTGAAATTAAACGCGCGAAATCTCGCTTTGACAGGATGTCGGCCGTCGAAAGAAAAACGCTTCAAAGAAATATTCTTGCAGGGTTGCCTGGAAGTGAAGAGGCCTTCTCAATTTCGACCTTCAGTCACACATTGAAAAATTACGAAATGGTTGACAGTACGCGATTGCGAGCCCACCTTGTCAGATTTCTTGAATGCATTATACCCGAAGCAGAAAGGGCTGGCATTAAAATGGTAATTCATCCGGACGATCCCCCCTACCCGCTTTTTGGATTGCCCCGGGTCGTAAGCACAAGCGAGGACATTGAACTGTTGCTAAATGCCGTGCCCTCCCAAAGCAACAGGCTGTGCTTTTGCACTGGCTCGCTTGGCGTTCGCGCCGACAATGATTTACCCGGAATGGTTAGAAAGTTTGGGGATCAAATCGATTTCATTCACCTGCGAAGCACTATTCGAAATGGTGTGGGCGATTTTTTTGAAGCCGATCACCTGGACGGCGATGTAGACATGTTTGCCGTAATTAGGGAAATCCTGGCAATCATGAGCAAACGAAAAGTTTGCATCCCGATGAGACCCGACCACGGGCATCAAATGCTGGACGACCTTAGAAAAAAGATAAACCCCGGTTATTCGGCAATCGGAAGGCTAAGAGGACTTGCGGAATTACGCGGATTAGAAATGGGCATTTACAAATCAATTTTCAATGGGGCAGTTTCTTGATGACAATTTCTTGTTGACGTCAGATTCGGCAAAGACGCTCTATCACGAGTTTGCTTCTCCTATGCCAATCATTGATTATCACTGCCACCTAAACCCCGAAGAGATTGCTGACGATCGCCAATTCACAGACATTACAGAACTCTGGCTGGCGGGTGATCATTATAAATGGAGAGCGATGCGCGCCAATGGCGTGGATGAATCATATTGCACTGGCCAACGGACCAATTTTGAAAAATTCCAGAAGTGGGCAGACACCGTTCCTTACACCATAAGGAATCCACTATACCACTGGACCCATCTCGAGCTACAGCGGTATTTTGGAATACATGAGGTTTTGGATACCCGATCTTCCGGCAGAATATATCAGGCATGCAATGAGGCTTTAGCCACTCCAGAATATTCGGTTCGGAATTTATTGACAAAAATGAGAGTAGAAGTCATTTGCACGACAGACGACCCTGTCGATGACCTCAGGCATCATAAAAAAATTCGTGAGGATGGATTTGAAATCAGGGTCTTCCCAACTTTTAGGCCCGACAAGGCAATGCAGGTTGAAAACCCACAAACATTTAACCTGTATCTGAACAAGCTTGAAAAGACCACTAATCGGAATATTAACTCGTACCGCCAATATTTGGAATCATTGAAGAGCAGACATGATTTCTTTGCCACCATGGGATGCTCCCTATCTGACCATGGCTTGGAAGCGATTGATGCTGATGACTACACTGAACGTGAAATTGATGGAATTTTCTCCAAGATTAGGGGTGGAACTGTATTGAATGCAACAGAAAGATCAAAAATCCGATCAGCCCTTCTTTTCGAATTTGCGCAGTGGAATCATGAAAAAAAATGGGTTCAGCAGTATCACCTTGGTGCCATGCGGAACAACAATAAGAGAATGATGCGCGCAACTGGGCCGGATTCTGGCTGGGATTCGGTTGCCGACCTGCCTCAGGGGGCTGCTCTAGGAAAATTTCTCGACAGTCTGGACGCCGACAATAAGCTAACAAAAACGATAATTTACAATCTAAATCCGGCATTTAATTCAGTCTTCGCAACTATGATTGGCAATTTTAATGATGGATCAGTAGCCGGGAAGATTCAATGGGGCTCCGCGTGGTGGTTCCTGGATCAGAAGGATGGGATGAAAAATCAGTTGAATACGTTGTCGAATATGGGAATACTTGCCAAATTTATCGGAATGATAACTGATTCCAGGAGTTTTATATCGTATCCGCGTCATGAATATTTCCGACGAATATTGTGTAATCTCATTGGTGGGGATATCGACTATGGCGAACTGCCCAACGACATTGAATGGTTTGGCAAAATCGTCAAGGACATTTGTTACTATAATTCAAAACAATACTTCGAGTGGTAAAACCTGGCGTTGAACATTGCCAGCTCCCAATCGAAAATCACCATTAATACTATGGGATTCGTACTATGCTTTGGAGAGTGTTTGCTCCGCTACGCACCGGACCTGGGCGGCAATTGGCTCGAAAGAGGCAGCATACCCGTCTATCTTGGGGGAGCTGAGGCTAATGTAGCTGCAGCTCTTGCGAAATGGGGAGTAAAGGTCCAGTACTTTTCAGCGTTGCCTGAAAATTATGTTAGTAGGCAAATGGCAACGTATCTATCCCGCCGTGGGATTGATACTTCAAAAATCCTTTACTTCGGATCGCGGTTTGGTTCGTACTCGTTACCCATTGATGCGGATTTGAAAAATCGACAGGTAATATATGATCGGGAACATTCGTCGTTCTCTCAACTAGCGCCCGGAATGATTGACTGGAATTGGGCGCTCGAAAATGTTGACTGGTTCCATTTTAGCGCGATAGCGCCAGCCCTTTCAGAAAATGTTGCGCTAGTTTGCGAGGAGGCACTGATTGCTGCCCAAGCGCGGAATATTAAAATTTCGGTGGACCTGAATTTTCGGAACAAACTTTGGCAGTACGGAAGACAACCTTATGAAATTATGACTAACCTTCTCCGGAGCTGCAACGTCATCATGGGAAACATCTGGGCCGCAGCCGTGATGGCGGGTGCGCCGGATCCAGGCGCACTGACTGAGAATAACGATCGTGAGTTCTTCATTGAGCACTCTCTTCAAAGTTCTTTGTATATTATGAACAATTTCCCCAGGTGTCGGATGGTCGCGAATACTTTTCGTTTCGAACGTCAAAATGAAATTGAATATTACGCAACTCTTTTTGCGGACCAGCAGCTCCATACTTCAAGGGTGCGACGTTCCGAGGTGGTTATTGACAAAGTGGGAAGCGGAGATTGTTTTATGGCGGGACTGATCTTAGGAACCCTTGAGGAAATGGACTTTCAAAGTATAGTGGAGTTTTCCACGGCGGCAGCATTTGAAAAGCTTTTCGTAAAAGGTGATTTTACCAACAAAACATTTGAAATGATAAAAGCATCAGCATTTCCATGAAAAACAACTCAGAAATGATTGACCTGATTAAGAGACAGGGAGTTCTGCCATTGTACTACCATGATAGCCCAGTGATTTCTCTGAATGTTTTGAAGGCGATACACCAGTCAGGCATTCATGCGGTAGAATATACCAACCGTGGCACTTACGCAGTTGAAAATTTAATTGTATTGCTAAAAGCGGCAGAAAAGGAAATGCCTGGCATGCAGGTCGGAGTTGGGACCATCAGGAGTGTGGCCGACGCGGAGATATTTATCGCAGCAGGTGCAAAATTTCTTGTTTGCCCGTTGGTCGATCCCTCCATAGGAGCAGTAGCGAGAAATGCGGGTTTATTGTGGGTACCGGGGTGCATGACGCCCACTGAGATTAATGCGGCGGCCAGCCATGGAGCCGGTTTGGTGAAAATATTTCCGGGAAATTTATTGGGACCGTCTTATTTAAAAGCAGTTCGCGAGATATTTCCTGAAATTGAATTTATGCCCACTGGTGGCGTTGAATTGAGCAAGGATTCCATCAGTAGCTGGTTTGCGGCCGGTGCGGTTGCAGTAGGCATGGGCAGCAAGCTTTTGGAAAGTTCGTTAATTCAGGCAGGAAATTACCAGCAGCTGACTCAAAATTGTCTCGCATGTCTAACGTTTGTAGAATCTGCCCGGCGCACCGGCTTAATAGCCTAAAAAGTGAAACTCGTTAAATTGAAATTATAAGCTTATTCATTGAACTTGCCCGCATATAGCAATAATGGAATGACCAGAATTAGTCCGGCGACCGAATATCCAGGTAAGTGCCATGATGTAGGAAATCTGAACCACATCCCAATACCAAAGCCAGTCAAAAATAACCCGATTAAAATTGCCTGCGTCCATGCGCGTCTTTTACGTCTTTTTAAATCGCCCGCCAGGAAAAGGAGCCAAATCGCTACAAGGCAAAGCAGCACTACACTAAGCACCCAATTTACAAAAACTGAATTCGAGAAACTTGTGCTGATATCACCGGTCTTGGACGCAATCAAAATATTATTGATGCTGAGACCACGTGCCAGTGCAGCTGCAAATAGCAGTGCAGAAACTAGCAAGGCTAGGCGATTAAGAAGCAGATTTGATCTCAACAGTGAAAATTTGCAAGCAAATATCGTAAACTTGTGTTTATCCCGACGTAGGTGAGAAAGCTGATTCCGTTTCTTAAAATTTGGTTTCCAGATTTAATGCGACATGAGCATCACTAATTTTGAATTCAAAGCAAGGTGTCATGACATTAGTTTGGCGGAATCCAAAATTCAATCATTGAACCCGGTATTTGTCGGGTTAGACAACCAGACAGACACTTACTTCAATGTTGACACGGGCAGGTTGAAATTGCGTGAAGGGAACATCGAAAATGCCCTGATCTACTATTTAGTCGATCCTTAAAAATACTTCAAATACAGTAGGGATGTGGATTTGTGAAAAAAAGGGGCATTATTTATTTGCAATAAATGGAGAAATTGTATTGAAAACCTTGCA
>JAJPJP010000333.1 GCA_021324175.1 Chitinophagia bacterium | reverse complement strand
ATACGGGAAAAAAAGCTCGTGGACGCCACAGGAAAAGATATTTATCTCCCGCATTTGGCGGAACGCATGGACCTGCCGATTACATTTGTCCATGGGAGCGAAAATCAATGTTTCAAGCCTGAGAGTACGGAGATCTCGTTTAACACGCTGAAAAGCCTGAACCCCGGGCAGCGGTATAGCAGGCATGTCGTCGATGGATACGGTCATATCGATTGCATATTCGGGAAGAACGCTTACCGGGATGTTTACCCCTATATGCTGGAACATCTCGAATCATTCAGCTGATTCCGGATCTGTACGCTGTCGAATCATATCGTGCGGTAATGACAAAACCCTGTCAGGGTCGAGTAGGCGGAGACGCTAACATGTTCTTCGAATCGCCTGGTTTTTACATCCGCGCTGAATGGGGAAATCAATGCATGCTATTCTAAACCGACTTGCGTTAATCCTTGACCTTGTTCCATCATCTGCTTTTGACCGGGGCTTGTCGATTGTGGTCCATAAAACTTGTTCAACGCCTCAATTTTATTTTGAACATTGAGTTTATTGTAAATATTGGCGAGATGCTTTTTTACGGTTTCCCGTTGAATGCCCAATCGATGCGCGATCTCCTTGGTCAGGAGGCCATGGGACACAAGACGAAGTGTTTCTTTTTCCCTCGGACTCAGGAAATAATTTTGGGGCTCGCCAGGCATCGACTGCCGAAAATAGTTGAGCAATTTACCGGCTATCCGGGCCGAAAGCGGGGATCCGCCACGGCTTAGTTCATGCAAAGCCTGCCGAAGAATGGCGGGTTCCGCATCCTTCAAAATATAGGCGCTCGCGCCGGCCCGCAATGCAGCAAAAACCGTATTCTCATCATCAAAAACAGTATATACCAAACATTTGATCTGTTTTCGAAGGCCGGTCATCAGGGCGATAAATTCCAGCCCGCGAAATATCTGCATGCAGAGGTCGATGATGGCAATGTCGACGGGAAATCGTTGGAGCCGTTCGCTTGCCTCTTCAAGATTATCAAAAACCGCCTGGATCTCAAATTCCCCTTCCGGGTCCAACAATCCGGATAAAGGAGACGTCGTTGTCAGGTGATCATGGACGATGGCAACACTCGTAATCATGATGGAAAAGGTTTTGCTGACGAATGTTTGTTAAACGATGGTTCGAACAAATGGAACGATCGACCGTCTCCTGACAGTACAACCGGTTGCCATTGCGCGGCATTCTTTTGCGGAGATGAGGATAAGTTTTCGTTAATGGTAAAACAGCTGGTGAAGCTACTCCAAAACTTCGTGCAAAAAAACGGGAAAAGATGGGATCTTTTTTGAGTCTGGGAAGAGGAATTTTGCAAACCGATGTTATTCAAGGTTATTTAAGAATTTACTAAATGTTTACACTTACTGCTGGCTCCGTATTTTTCCCCTGTGATGATATGCAAAAAGAAAAGTAGGAAGTCCATTAGGCAAATGTCCATGGAATAATCTATTGTTCCGTTGCGAAAGGGAGTCCTGTAGTATTAAACAATTCCATAGTTAATAGCGTTTCATTTGTAATGTGCAGACAGGTTTCGATCGGCAAATCTCTAAGGATAATGACCTCTGAAAAAAATCTTCTTCAACATTATCCAGGTACAGGCCATGCCTAATCCCGCTGCCGACACTGTTCTATCGAGGAATAAATCAGATCCCAACCATGATTATTATTGCTATTCTTCCGAGCGCATCGCCTGGCTGATTAGTTCCGCGATTCCAAATTTTCCATTTGCATTCAGGAAATCCTTGTATGGCTCCCAGGACGGATGCCCGAAAAGCGAGGATGGATCACCATATAACAGCCCGGCAAACACTTCCCCTACGATTCGGCCGCCGACAGGTCCGAGGCGAATGGGCGTGTCGTTGTTTTCGAATTCTTGCTGTGCCTCGCTGAGAATGTAAAACCAAAGCGGAGCACTCTCTGCAAAGGCTTCCGAGACTTTGGTGATCGGGAAATTTTCGCGTGGCTTTCCACCGCTTCCGATCATTCCGTCCACAGTGGCTTTCCCAACAAGAAGTTTTTCATCGCTGATCGGCAGATGTCCCATTGCCCTGGCAACTGATTGGCCCGAAGGCAGCTTTAGCCTTGATCCTCGAAGCAGGTTCAACACGGCAAGAGAAGGAGGTGTTTCGCCGGTGATCGGGCTGGGCAGATTACCCAGGGGACTTACAAGGGATGTATCGATTTTGTAAGCGGGTTGAATTCGTTCTTTTGAAAATGGGTCAGGATTATTGCCGAAGTCAAAAAATAAACGCCAGTCAATAGCAAAATCGCTTTCGAATTCTCCGAATGCTTGAAGATCCGGAAATATCGGAAGACGCGGATCTTCCGGAGGTTTGACGTCCTTGCCTGTGTTCGCGTTCAGCCTATAAATCGGTCTGACCATGGAATGTCCAAACCTGTAAGCGGCAGCTGAAAATTCAACCGGCATAAACGGCTCATTTCTCCAGGTATAAAAGCGAAGATCGGGTTCATCTTCAAAAACAGCCGAGCCCTTGGCCAGGTGTGGACATATCTTATCGAGCAGTGGTTCGCCTATTATGGTGGGTAGAAAATCGTGGACGACAACCCACTGGTAGTGCAATTGAACGGACAAACGGATAGAATCAAAATCTGTTTTTAGGTTTTGACTTTTATGATAGTTGACCATCCGGTTGTGAAAGCGCAGGAAGATCCCTTGCAACTGGGAAACGATCGCATTCTCATCATTTCGCTTGTCGCCGATGAGCGCAAATTTCCTGCCCGTGGTCGCCGCAGTTCTGGGAAGGTCTCGCGT
>JAJPJP010000332.1 GCA_021324175.1 Chitinophagia bacterium | reverse complement strand
AGTGGCTGCGATTTTAAACACACCCTCCGCATTTGTCTGCGTACCTTTCTTGGTTTGTTTGACTTTGATCGATATATCGGCAAGTGGATTCCCTTTTGTATCTATTATTTTTCCGGTAATCGTTTGTTGCCCTGCCGAAAGGAGAACAATGGCCATAAGACCGGCTAGCATGGTCAATTTTCTCATAAAATGTAGTTTGGTTATCCGCAAAATAGGTTAATTGTGCAAAAAATAAGTATTCATAAGGAAATAAATTCATACATATCCCTTGGATCTCAAATAACTAACGCCAGAAACGGACGCATTGGAAGATTTTGGTGTCTCGATCTCCAAATCTTGGTGTTGGTAAGATTATGAAATTTGAAAAATTTTTATTTTCTTGTGCGATCGATCATACTTCTGCACGCCAAAAGCTTTGCGGATTCACCCCCTTATTCAAGATCCTTTCAAATCAGCCTCCAGGATTCTCGAAAACCGGCATTAGTCAATAGCTTAACTCATATGAAATTACTCTTACCATCGGTGGTTCATAAACTCCTGACAATTGTCATCGTCGCTCATAGTGCGTCTGGATCGGCCCCGAAAGACTCCGTTTTCGACGGCTTGAATTCTGTGATGAAATCGCCTACAATTTGCGCCTGTCAAATCCTCCGATTGACCTCCTTCAACCACCGATCCAGAAATTACGCCTTGTTGGCACAGCGAAGTAATCGGAAAAGTTACTCATTTGACATTCAGAAGGCAAAATTGAGACTCGAAAGGGAGAAGAAGCGATTGGGTGATTTTTTTTACGATAAACCCGAGGTCCTTGATGGCTATATTGAACCAATCGATTGTAACTCGCTTTTTTTCAAATTGAAGAAAAAACATCGGAGTTTGATTCTGTATGACATTTTGGACGCAGACATAAAAAAATGAGTATTAATATTGTTCCTGGTCGTTAGGGAAATCTTTTGCCTTCACATCACCAATATACTGTTTTACTGCCTTGGTAATGATCTTCTGAAGATTCAGGTATTGCCTTAGAAATCTCGGCTTGAATTCGGTAGTAATTCCAAGCATGTCATGCATGACCAGGACCTGTCCATCGCAATACTTACCCGCGCCGATGCTTATCGTCGGAATTACCAGACTTTCTGAAACTTCCTTCGCAAGTGATGCCGGAATCTTTTCCAGAACTATTCCAAAGCAACCCGCTTCCTGGAGCAGTTTAGCGTCTTTTCGCAGTTTTTCCGCTTCTTCCTCCTCTCGGGCTCTTACAGTATAGGTGCCAAATTTATAAATTGACTGTGGCGTCAAGCCTAAATGGCCCATAACGGGCACGCCTGCTGAAATAATTCTTTTTACAGATTCCAGTACTTCCTCACCCCCCTCAAGTTTCACAGCATGGGCGCCGGTTTCCTTCATAATGCGAACGGCTGAAAAGAGCGCTTCCTTCGAATTTGACTGATATGATCCAAATGGCATATCGACGATGACCAGACACCGGTCTATTCCCCTGATCACTGAGGATGCGTGATATATCATTTGATCCAACGTGATGGGTAGGGTAGTCTCGTGACCCGCCATAACATTTGAAGCTGAATCGCCCACGAGAATCACGTCTATCCCCGCAGCGTCAAATATTTTCGCAAATGAATAATCATACGCGGTGATCATACTGATTTTCTCGCCGTTCTCCTTCATTCGCTGCAATGTGTTGGTTGTGATTTTCTTTGTATCGCTATGTGTCGACATGATTGAAAATTAGCTAAAAAGGCGCGGGGGAGATAAGAGAATATGCCTCTGCATTAGAATAAAACATACCCGGAGTTCTCCTGGAATTATAGTACTGGTCTAACGCTAAGTTAATGGAATGATAGGAACTAATCTTACAAAAGCTAAAAATATTCCATTAATAAATCAATGCCAAGCAACCATATAAGAAATAGACAGGTTTAAATTGTGGTTGCAATCCTTAAATTCGTCCACCGCTGAATCTGCACACAAACAATGTACAATATGAATATTAATCTCGGACAACCTTTTTTGGCCCTCATATTTTTTATCGAAACGCTTGCCGCCCAGGATACCGTTCAGCATGTGATTGCCGGAAGGCAAAATGAAGATAGTCAAGAGAAAAAGCCCTATGTTATTTTGATTTCTGCGGACGGATTTCGTTTTGACCTGGCCGAAAAATACCACGCCAAAAACCTTCTACGATTGCGCGATTCCGGCGTTTCCGCGGATTATATGGAGTCAAGTTATCCATCGCTAACGTTTCCCAATCATTACACAATCATCACAGGCCTCTATCCCGCTCATCACGGAATAGTGGACAATACTTTTTTTGACCGGAAGAAAAATCAACAGTACGCGATCAGGCTTCGACCAGCGGTATTAGATAGTTCATGGTATGGCGGGACTCCTCTGTGGGTTTTGGCTGAAAAACAGCATATGCTTTCCGCATGTTTTTATTGGGTTGCATCCGAAAGCGCCATCCAGGGCGTGCGACCCACATATTATTATACGTTTAATGACATCATCCCGATGGACGAAAGGATCAAAACTGTAAAGGAATGGCTGCAATTGCCGCCGGAAAAGCGACCGCATTTCATAACATTTTACTTTCCGCAAGTTGATCACCAGGAGCATCTATTTGGGCCAGATTCGAAAGAAGCAATCGAAGCGGTTCAATTTGTTGACGAGAATGTAGGCCGCCTGGTGCAAGCCGTGGATTCACTGCACCTGGCTGTTAATTTTATCTTTTTGTCTGATCACGGGATGATTAAAGTTGACAATCAGAGCACCCTGAATCTTCCTGATCAAGTCGACACTTCCGAGTTTAAAGTGCTTCCTGGAACAGCCCTACTCCATTTATACGCGAAGAATCCTCAGTACATACAGCCGACTTTCGTTGCCCTTCGGCATGCAGCGCGAGATTACGATGTATTTTTAACTACGAGTATGCCAGAGAAATGGCATTATAGCAAAAAAGACGATTTCTATGATCGACTGGGGGACATAATTCTCGTCCCTCATCTGCCGAAAGTATTTAATATCGGTAATGGCCGGGTACCGTTGGGCGAACACGGGTTTGATCCTGCTATTCCGGAAATGAGAGCAACGTTTTATGCGTGGGGTCCTGCTTTTGCGAGGAACAGGAAAATACGTGGCTTCGAGAACATCGACGTCTACCCGCTGATTGCGAAGATTTTGGGATTGACGGTCACCGATAAAATTGACGGTGGGCTGGATATTCTAAATGATGCTTTGGCCAAATAGCTCCACACAAATAATTAGTAAATATTGTTATTAGGGTCCTGGTTCAACTGAACAATATCAGGAGCATTAACATAGTTTGAATTGTACTTGAACACTAGGTTGTTGTTGTATTCCGTTTTTAGCGGTTCATTACCTGCGACATTATTTGGATAAAATATTATGCGCAGCTCTATTGTCCCGAAAATAAAGTTTTCATTTCTCGCGCGAATACCTGCACCCAATCCATAAAATATTGACGATTTGGACATCGGCATGTTTTCAGGGGTCAATAACGAAGCATCAGCGAACAAGAACGGCGCAAATTTGAATCCCAATAATTTATACTTTAAGAAAAAAGAGGATTCCGTATTTATACTTATACGCTGCTGACCGACAGTGGAATCTGAACTAAAGTATCGAATCCCGAAAGGGTTGTCAATTCTGAGGGCGTCCAGGCCTACCCGATTGAACTGACGAGTAAATGAGAGCCGCAAATATTGCCTGACCTTAACGCTTCCCACTGAAAAAAGCCGCCCAAAGACGCTTGCACCGAAAAGAACACTTGCGTCCTCAAACTTTCCGTTATGCAAAAAAGTGCCGCTTCGAAAAAAATACTCAATAAAATCCCCCTTACCCGAACCAACATACCTATAACCTTCGACTCCAGCGTAGGGTCTTTCGAGATATAGTTGCTTATACCATCCCGTGGTAAAGGCGACGTTGTAGCCATTCGGCACATCCTCTGTGGTTCCAAAATTGTATAGGTAGTTTGTTTTTAAATAGTTCTGCCTGAAAAACACGTATTGAATAAGTACTGCTTGCTTATTATTGAATTTAAAATTGAAGTCATTTCCGATTTGATAAGGTTTTTGGAAAAAGTCATTTCTGAAATACCTGACACTCAAGAAATCTCTTTGGCCACGGGAATTATTATAAAGACTTTTGTCTGCACCAAAATTATATCCTACCCAGGCATCAAATGTGTTATAGGAATACTTGTAAAAGTTACTATCGGGGGCCAGGTAGGCATTGAACGATTCATTTCGGCCCACCGTGATGTCTCCCGCAAAGCGGGAATATTGAGACACGAGTGGTTTATCGAATTTCACATACCAGGCTCGTTCGTCTGGTGCAGAATTATATAGGTCGGGGTTTATCGTTGCATAAGCAATGGAACCATTAATAAACGTGTGGGCAATATTTGTTTTTGAGTATAAACCCTGGAAGCCGAAAACCGGATCACGATATTGATTCCAAAGTACGTTGAACGCGACTTTCTGACCAAGACCTGCGAGGTTGGACTCGCTGGTGCCGAATTTTGACTTGGAAAGCTCGAGATCGCTAATCTGTCCCGATAAACTGAATAAGTCTTTGGTTACAACGAGAACATCGACGGAATCCTCGTCTCCTGCGATTGGCTTAATCAAGATGCGCGCATCTTGTATGAATTCGAGCGACCTGAGGAAGCGCTCGTTGTCAGCCATCTTGTATGCATCGATGGAGGTTCCTTCTTTTATAAAGAGGTTATCACGGATAACCCACTCCCTCGAGTCCTGGTGAAGCACATTCAACAACTTGGTTCCTGCATAATTGATCTGAATAGACGTGTCGTTGAAAGTCTTCTCAAATCCAAACCGCCTTATGGTGATGTGTCTAATGATCTTGCCGTAATACTGCAGGAATGGGGCCTCACTTAACGTATTTATGGTAGGAGTCGAATCTGCATGGCTTACCGTTATCGCGTTGGTCATCAACTGGAAAATATTCGCATTTTTTTTAGGGGTAATAGCAGTATCTGTTTTTTGCGCCGCGGAACCGAGGCTGCATGAAACAAGAAAAACAAAAAAATGAAAACGTGATATTTTCCGGTACCGTTGGAATTGCAAGTTGATGAACAGATTTGTTTGATAAATTTACAGTAGTTAGTGGTTTAAAAGTAGCAAGAAAGGGAATAGCACGAACCATTGTTGATGTTAAAATTAGTTGCATATGAAACAACTTCGTTTTACGCGAAAGATATTTTCGATCAGCCTGATCGTTTTTTGTAATTACGGTTTAGCCCAGGATCGCCTTACGGGTAAACCTTTCGCGACACGTTCCGTGGTCATCACGCAGCATACAATGGCCTGCACAAGTCACCCTTTGGCTACAGCGGCTGCATTAGACGTCTTAAGAAAAGGAGGTAATGCGATCGACGCAGCGATCGCCGCTAACGCTGTTCTGGGAGTTGTAGAGCCCGAGATGAACGGTATTGGCGGGGATTTATTTGCAATGGTATATGACGCCAAATCTTCAAGATTATTCGGGTTGAATAGCTCTGGTCGATCCCCGGGGCATCTTACCCTGGCCGAATTCAAGTCGAGGGGGCTAACTTCAATTCCACAGACCGGACCTCTTGCCGTTTCGGCCCCTGGTTGCGTGGATGGTTGGTATGAGTTGCACAACCGATTTGGGCATCTCCCAATGTCCGAAATTCTATCGTATGCAATCAACTATGCAAAAGATGGTTTTCCGCTCGCCGATGAAGCCGCTTATTATTGGGCCAAAACCGGAGAAGCCACCGGCCTTGACCATAATTTCACTTCTCTTTATTTGCCCGACGGCCATGCGCCCAAGCGCGGAGAGATTTTTAAAAATCCTCAATTGGCTAATACGCTTGAAAAAATTGCGATTTATGGACGCGATTACTTTTACAAAGGCGAGATTGCGAAAGTGATTGATGGATTCATGAAACAAAACGGAGGTTTTCTTTCATCTGAAGACCTTGGGGAGCAAAAAGCGACATGGGTAGAGCCTCTTTCAACTAATTATCGAGGTTATGATGTCTGGGAGTTGCCGCCCAACAGCCAGGGTATCGCAGTATTACAAATGCTGAATATACTGGAAGGCTTTGATTTTAGCAAGATTCCATTCGGAAGCGCGCAGCATATACACCTTTTCGTTGAAGCAAAACGACTGGCATACGAGGACCGCGCTAAATATTACGCGGATATGGACTTTGCGAAAGTGCCGGTAGCCAGATTGATCTCAAAGAAATATGCCGATGCGAGGAGGTTCTTGATCGATTCTGTGCGCGCGTCTGCCAATCTTTCGTCCGGAGACTCCCTGCTTGACGGTGGTGAAACAGTTTATCTGACAATTGCAGACAACGACGGAAATATGATTTCCTTAATTCAAAGCAATTTTTCAGTATTTGGTTCACGAATGGTTCCGGACAACCTCGGATTTGTGCTGCAGAATCGAGGGCGCCTGTTCACCCTTTCAGAAGGTTTTAATAATACTTATGCTCCTCATAAACGGCCATTTCACACGATTATCCCGGCATTCGTGACTCGAAATGGCAAACCATTTATGAGTTTTGGCGTGATGGGAGGCGGCTTTCAGCCACTCGGCCAGGTTGAGGTGCTTATGAACATGATCGATTTCGGGATGAACGAGCAGGAAGCGGGCGATGCACCGAGGATAGATCATCATGGTTCTTCCGAGCCCACCGGGGAACAGGGGCACGGTGCAGGGACGATCTTTCTCGAATCCGGCTTTTCCGAGGAAACTATCCGGGGACTCATCGACATGGGTTACCAGGTGGGATTCCAGGAACCAGGAAACTATGGTGGCTACCAATGTATTCGAGTTGACACGCAGCGAAAAGTATATTTTGGCGCTTCCGACCCCAGAAAGGATGGGATGGCTGCTGGATATTAAAGCCAAAAAAAATGTCGCGAACGATCGCGACATTCATTTACGGTCAGCCAAGAGATGCCGTATACTTTATACAAACAACGACCTAATTCGCAGTTTTGATGAACTTTTCGTACGGGTGCCATGAATTTGAACCATCGGACTGAAGTATCAGTATGTTATCCGAATTCTCCAAAGTCACAAAATAATTCGTTTCGTCGCAGGAGTCATTTTCAAACAAATCCGTAATCCAGTAATTATTGTATCCTTTTTTCAGTTTGGATTGAAGAGCAATTGGCAGATTTTCAGAAGTAACGTTTCTTTGTACCGAAACAAGTCTGCCGGAAAGCTCGTAATAAGCGTACATAATTTCATTGTTGTAACTAAAGGTAGCCTTTTCAAAACCGTTCTTTTCCTGCCAGGTTACGTTAGTCGCGTTCTTAAAGTCATTTTCAAATGATCTTTTAATTGACTTGTCAATTCCGTTGTTGCCGTTTGCGGATGCCGTGTACCAGCCCGTTATCAGGATTGCAAAAAGAAAGAGGATTGTCTTTTTCATAATTCTGCGATTTTATTGTGAACGTTTTTTTTAAATCGGATACAAAAATAAATTCCGTGAGAGTCGGAAGCAAGTGGATAGTGATCGTCGGTGACATCGCAAAACCAGTTATAATTTCGTCGCAGAATATTCGCGGTTCGTCTCAACATTAAAGGAGTTCGAATTTTAAGGGCAAAATCCTGCTTATTTTAGCGGTATGAAACGAGCATGGTATTCCAAGAAATGGGTTATTTTTCTGATTCACGCCGCTGCATGGGCGCTTTTGTTTTCTTTGCCGCACCTGCTAAGCTCGGCAGGCAATCCCAAACAACCTCCTCAAAAGGATTCGAGAAGGGATAGCCTGGGGATATACTTTTCCGTTATCATGGATTTTTCCTGGATTGTCTACTTTTACCTGAATGCCTATATTATCGTTATTCGGTTCCTTTATAAGAAAAAATATTGGCAATTCGCACTGGTTGAGGTCATTTGTATTTCGATCCTCGTGACGGAGGCAGGTTTGTTATTCAGGTTCATTTTCGGTGCAGGTCTCTTCAACCTCCGGGGCCTCCTGTTTATCAACATTCTTATTTATCTTTTTTTCTTTGCATTAAGTACAGCATACCAGCTGATCACTGAGAAGGTGAAATCCGACAAACTTGCTTCGGAGAAGGAAAATGAAAATTTGAAAACGGAGTTATCGCTTCTTCGCTCACAAGTAAGCCCTCACTTTATGTTCAATGTTTTGAATAACATGGTATCCCTAGCGAGAAAACGGTCAGATCAACTGGAACCATCATTGATCAAATTGTCTGCACTGATGCGCTATATGCTTTACGAGGCAGATGAAGACAAGGTACCCCTTGAAAAAGAAATTGAATACCTTCAGAGTTATATAGACTTGCAGCAACAGCGATTTGGCCAAAAGGTAAAGGTCAATGTAAAAGTTGACGCGTTCGACAGTCGTCTAGATATTGAGCCAATGTTGCTTATTCCGTTTGTTGAAAACGCTTTCAAGCATGGGACGGGGCTTATTGAGGACGCCCAGATTGATATTGATTTACGATCAATGAATAATGTTTTGCAATTTATGGTTCGAAATAAATTCAATTCAACTTCTAGCGAGGTAAAGGACAAAACTTCTGGAATCGGACTTGTAAACGTTAAACGCAGACTCAACTTGCTTTATGGGAAAAATCATACGCTGCTCATTACGCAAAACGGCGACTGGTTTGTGATCTCATTACAACTAAATATTCATTAATGCTTCAATGTATAGCCGTCGATGATGAACCTCTTGCGCTTGAACTGCTGGAGGATAATATCAGCAAAGTTCCCTTTCTGAAACTTGTTGCAAAATGCTCGGATGCGATGGAGGCTATGAAAGTGCTTCAGACGCAGTCAGTTGATCTCATTTTTTTGGATATCCAGATGCCCGGGCTTACCGGACTGCAGTTTATCCAAAGTTTGGCGAAAAAACCGATGATTATTTTCATAACCGCATATGAAAAATATGCGCTCCAAGGTTTCAACCTTGACGTGTCTGATTACCTGGTTAAACCGGTCTCTTTCGATCGGTTCGTTAAAGCATGCAATAAGGCTTGGGATTTGTTTGAACTGAAAAATAAGGCTGCCACTGAGGTTTCTGCTGCATCCGCTCCGTCGGCCCCCGAATATTTTTTTGTTAATGTTGATTACAGCCTGGTAAAGATCAATTTTGGAGACATCGCCTGGATTGAAGGTTTGAAGGATTATGTTAAAATACATTTGAAAACAGGGAACAGACCCGTTGTAACCAGAATAAGCATGAAATCGGTGGAAGAGCAGTTACCAACGACGCGGTTTTTGAGAATCCATAAATCTTATATTGTTGCGGTCGAACAAATTACGGCCATCAGAAAAAATAGTGTTTTTATCAAGGATTTGGAACTGCCTGTAGGTGATAGTTACCGGGAATCCGTCATTGGGCTGACTGGCAAACCATCCTGATTGAAAATTTGCCGTACGTCTCCTTTTTTTATTGTTTTGTCGCAATTTAAATATCTGGTATTTGGTTTGCTATAATTTTGGGCGTTGCAAAAAATCAGTAAAAACAGTTAATTCAAAATGAAAAAATTAAATTTCATGAAAAAAGCTATCTATCCCTTTGCTGCAATTCTACTCGTTGCGGCATCGGCTTTCACTTTTATTAAATCCCAGGATTGGAAGGTCAATGATGACTATACAATTAAATTTTCGAGTGAGGATCCCTCGGGCGAATTCAAGGGGCTTCAAGGTGCGATCAAGTTTGATGAGACCGATCTCGCTTCGTCGAAATTTGACGTCACTGTCGACGTCTCGACAATAAATACAGGGAATGGCATGAAAAACACTCATGCCAAAAGCGATAAATGGTTTGACGCAACAAAATTCCCGACAATTAATTTTACCTCCACTTCGATAATAAAAACGCCAAGTGGCTACGATGCCAAAGGGAACCTGCAGATTCACGGTGTAACAAAAGAATTTACTATTCCTTTTACCTTTCAGAAGACGGCAACGGGGGGCATTTTTATTTCCAGTTTTGACATCAACAGGCTTGATTTTAACATCAATACTGCCGAACCCAACCATGGAGCAAGCAAATTGAAAGTAGACTTAAACATTCCGGTGACGAAAGCCTAAGTCCGATGTACAAGAGGATATTCTATTTGAGTATCAGTTCAGGTATTTTCGCAGCGTTTGCGTGTATTGTTTACAATAAAGTGTATTTTTTTGCATTCGAGATCGAATTCAAAAAGCAGGTCAACCCGGGTAGCGTGATTGGAATTAATTTGCTGGCCTGTATTGCTGCCGGTGCCGGCTATTATTTATTTAAAAGCTTACTAAGAAAATATGCAGATCGAGTATTCAATATCGTGTTCATGTGTTTTACCTTTGCCAGCCTAGTTGTACCTCTTGCCATATCGCTACCACTCGACGTACAGAACCCGGAGTTATTCCCGGCGCTGGCGATTCCCATGCATTTTTTCCCATTCGTTGGGTGGTTTTCGCTAAAACCATTTTTTATCAGAGATTAGATTAACTTCACTTACCAAATTCAAAATCATCATAGACATTAAAAAAAACAAAATGAAAACCTTCAAGATCTGTTTGATGTTTCTTCTTGTTGCTTGCGGCCTGGCTTCGGGCTATGCTCAGACTGCAGATGACATCATCAACAAACATATTACGGCTATAGGAGGAAAGGACGTGATTGGAAAGATCAACTCGTTCACGACGGAAGCGACTATGCAAGTCATGGGAAATGACGCCCCAAACTCCGTTACTGTTGTAAATGGAAAAGGATATA
Source organism: Chitinophagia bacterium (assembly GCA_021324175.1). GTDB lineage: Bacteria > Bacteroidota > Bacteroidia > Chitinophagales > Chitinophagaceae > Puia. The sequence goes on along the minus strand of JAJPJP010000332.1, from coordinate 14,846 downwards.
AGAGCGAAAGCGATTTCAACGGCCAAAAAATCATCCAGTGTGTGACCGACAAGGGTGGATGGATGATAAATCCTATGGCCGGTGCTGCTGATCCTACACCGATCCCGGCCGATCAGCTAAAATCCTTAAAAGAACAGCTGAATATCGGAGCCCCATTTTTGAATTATGCAGCTAACGGCTATAAAGCAGAGCTATTGGGGCAAGAGAAAGTGGGTACTGTCAATGCTTATAAACTTAAGCTAACTTCCAAAGACAGTGTTGAGACTACCTATTATATCGATCCCGATACTTACTACCTTATTAAATCGGTGAGACACGGAAACATGATGGGTCAAGACGTTGAAATAACTATATCATTTTCAAATTTCAAGAAGACAGACATCGGTTACGTAATTCCGTTTACGATTGACACTGATTTTGGCGGACAATTTCAACTTTCGGCAACAATTAAGAAGATTGAATTTAACGTACCTGTCGATCCGAAGATATTCGATATGCCAGCTAAATAATTAATTTTGATTTATTGGAAAGAGCACCGACCACGAGTTGGCGCTCTTTTTATTTAAGCTCCTGATCAATTTTGATTCTGCTAATCAAAAAATCGAGTTCGGCTTTGGACGGTAATGCTTCGATGGTTGAGGTAGAATCAAATTGCATAGTCTGGAAACTTTTGGTATCAAAAGGGGGCCAGTAGGGTAGTCCCGATCCATTTGGATCGCCGGTCTTGGCAAAATTAGCCCAGTAGGTCGACATCAAGTTCGCCAAGTCAAAGTCAACTTTTCGCCAGGGGCGATTTTCGAAGGATAAGTTGTCGTAGGCATAGGCAACTTCACCAGTATGAAATGCGCCATACTTTTCATATTCAGGCGTTGCAGGCACTTTTCGATTAAAATTGTATACATAGATTTTCGACTTTGATTTCTCACTTTGCACCAGGGCCCAGGTATAGTTTTGGATGCCGAATAGCAGATCCCTGCTTAGTTTCAATTGAGAACCCGCCGCCTGCTGATCCGTTGAAGAAGGGAAGTATTCGAGGTATTGACCCGCTTGTGAGTCGTATTGACGAGTTGCATCTGACCGGAACTCGTCGGCATTTTTTACTTTGCCGAACAGAAAGCCGTCGTCCCCATTCCATCCAGTAATCACTCCAACATCATTCTGACTTCCGGTGGCGAAAATGTGAGCTATTTTGTCCGGAAGCACATAGCCGTCGACGATGACTCCTCGCAGGGGGTAGTTTTTTTTCATTAGGTCTTCTGCAGAAACTGCGCGAAGGTCGCTAATTTTCTGAACATTTAAAGAGTGCGCAAATTCTTCTCCAGCCTCTTCGGCTTTGGTTAAACTGGGTGTGCTAATCATGCCATTTAGGAACGCAGCACCACTCTCGGCAATTGCACGCTTAAAAAGGCCACGACACATCGGCGAGGCTACAAGGCAATTCACGCTAATCGATCCCGCAGATTGGCCAGCAACGGTAACATTCTCGGGATCGCCGCCAAATGACTCAATGTTATCCTTGACCCATTTCAACGCAGCGATTTGATCCATTAGTCCATAGTTGCCTGATGCTCTATGGTCAGATTCCTTTGTCAATTCAGGAAGTGCAAAAAACCCAAAAATGCCAACGCGATAATTTATGCTGACGAAAACAATTCCCTTTTTTGCCATTTCCTGGCCATCATAGATTGGCACTCCGCTTCCTCCGCTTGTAAAGCCTCCTCCATATATCCAAACAATTACCGGCCGTCTTTCGTTTGGCCCTTTGGCTGCCGTCCAAACATTTAAATAAAGACAATCTTCACTAATGGGCGAAGCGGGAATTAGAAATTCACTCGTGTAGACAGCGAACGGCGTTGGTTTAGCCTGCATTGGACTCGGTCCGAAATTAATGCATTTGCGAACGCCCGTCCATGGTTGTACTGGCTGAGGCTCACGCCAACGAAGCCCGGCGATCGGAGGTGCAGCAAAGGGTATTCCTTTATAAATATGAACCTGCCCGTCCTGACTTGATGTCCCCGAAATCAAACCTCCGCTTATTTGGATCAGGTTTGGGTAACCGTTCGCCTGGCTGAAAGTAGCCACGCCCCACATCAGCAGTGCCACAAGTACTGTAAGAATTTTGTAATTTGACGACATAGATCCTAAATTGACGGATTTAATTTTCCTTGTGAAGATAGCCGATTTGGCCGAATGGCTATGAGTGATTTACCACGCGCACGATTTACCATAAACGCCACGACAATAATTCCTGATTCATCTTCCCGGCTGACAGCGTTACCCTTCCTGTTCGTCCAGAAGGGTCGTTGGTAATTTTGGGAAATATTTTCTTAGTCGCCTGAACCGGAGAGGCAGGCTACTAAAAAAACCTACGCACTGAAATGAAGCCCGGGAATTGAAAAATACTTTGGCTGCCGCTAGGTTTGAAAGCTTGTTCCTGCTGAATAATACGGCAAAAAAAGAACAGGAGAGGTTCTCAAGTACTCTTAGTGAGCGAACTCTCTCCTGCGCGTGTGATGGTTTTTAACTCGTTGACTAAAAACCCCCGAGAGGGTTATGCCGATCAACTTAATCGCGATTACTGCATTCCCTGGGTGGCATCCTGCATGCCATTGTTATTTAAATTCTTACGTTTAAATAGCGACACGTCAAGTTTTCCAAAGTGATAGGTAAAGTTTAGTCGAATCATTTGGGGATCGCGCAACCGGCTGTAGGTTTGAATAAAATATTCGCTCGAAGAATATTGATCATTTATTCTTGACCGGAATAGATCACTGAAACTCAGGCTGACGGTCGCTGCATCATTTTTCAGGAAGCTTCTGCTTACCGCGGCGTCAACACCGTAGAACGGCTTAATGTATCCCTGTGATGCACTCTGAGCCGTCATCATAGGGGGCCCTCCCATATTGCCCGAGTTGGAATTAACCGGCAAGTTTGTTTTTGCCTGGTAAGTCGCAGTTATTTGTAATTTGAATTTTCCGGGCAGCCTAAAATTACTGTTGAATTTGCCAAACCAGCTCCAGAGTGCGGGCTGGACCTGTTCGTTTACATTGTTTGTATTTATTTTGGAATTATAAATATTAATGTTTGCTGTGATATCCAGCCACCTGGTAACGGTGTTGATGGTCGTCAGCTCAGCGCCCATGGTTTTACTGGAATTGGCATTTACAAAAGTGTTTAGAAGGTCTTCTTTGCCCCCGATCGCGTTGTAGAAAGTATCAATGTAGCTCGTAATGAGATTGGTGGTGTATTTATAATAGATAGAACCGAGGAAGCTATTGTTCCCTTTCCAGGTTTTCATATATGACAACTCAACCGTGTTGGTAAATTCAGGAACAAGATTAGGGTTTCCTTTTTTAATATTCAAGCTGTCTGAGTAGTCAATAAATGGAATTAGCTGGAAAAAATTCGGTCGGTTAATTCGCCTGGTAAAACTTAGTTGCAATTCCTGCTTTCCTCCCAATTTTTGACTCAGGAAAAGGGAAGGAAAAAGAGAAACGGGGTATTGATTTCCAAAATGACCCAACGTATCATTCAAAGTGCCATTTTTTTCTTCAGTCATATAATTGTCATTGCCCTGGTATCTGGAACTCTCCGCCCTAAGTCCCACTTGGTATCCAAAATTCTTGATTGCGCTGGTTACCGAAATATACGCAGCGTATACTTTATTGTCGTTATTGTAATTGCTGGAAATAAGGGGGGAGTAGATGAAATCTTTTGCGGAGTCGTTGAAAAAATAATTGTCATTGACATTGCTCATTTTTTGCATGGATGCACGAAGGCCGGTTTCTAATTTAGTGACGGTACTAAATGGTTTTACATAATCAGTTTGGAAAGTCATAAACTGGTTGTTCCCTTCGCCAATGACCTTCTGCAAGGTTGTATTGTCAATAGCGCTACCTTGTCCATTAGCATAATAGTTGGTCGTGTAAAGCGAGTTGTTGCTGTTTTTACCAGAGAAGAAATTAAAATCTGCCGTTAAATTTTCTCCCTCCTTGGCAAAATTATGCTTATAGCTCGCCTGGATGCCAGAAGCATTGAATTGACGATTGGTATTTGACATGCGCTCGCTATATCCGCTGCTTATTCCGCCGCTATAAAGACTATCAGTATTTATATTGAGCACTTGACTTGGTTCGAACGAACCATGCACCCTAATTCCCGCCAATGAGAATGTATTCCGATTTGAGGCGAAATAATCAAGCACCACACGGCCAAAAACAAAAGCCCCTTTATTCAGATCATAATTGGCCTGCTGAATGGCCGTTTGAGGGGTATCGATGAGATTTTGTCGGATCGTTGTACCATGTGTCTTGTCTCTCATTTGATTGACAAATGCGCTGGCTGAAAGATTGATTTTACCTTCCCTGACATTGAAATCGCCGCCGCCGTTTACAGCTCCGTATTTATTGACGCCAACACGTACGTTGCCGTTATATCCTGATTTGCGATTTTTCTTAAGGATTATATTTAAGATCCCCGATCCGCCGCCGGAGGCATCATATTTAGCCGATGGATTGGTTATGACCTCAACGCTTTCGATGGCATCAGCGGGAATTTGGTCAAGCGTTAAGGTTGTTGGACGGCCTTCTATGTAGATTTGGGGAGCTGCATTTCGCAGGGTCACGTTTCCATCAATGTCAACATTAACCGAAGGCACGTTTCTCATGACATCCAGTGCAGTTCCTCCCTGACTCACGATATCTTTTTCAACATTGTATACTTTCTTGTCAATGTCCATTCTCAGCGTTGGTTTGCTTGCGGTTACTATGACAGCCTGCAATTGCTTGACATCGTTTGTCAACCTGATATCGCCTAAATCTTTATCAAATCCGTTAATCACATTGGATGCTCCCGCCATTGGATTTCCGCTCTGTCCCGCAGTCCCTCCCTCTGCAGGCATTTTCATTTGAAAAGTTACCGATTGCTCATACCCTTTGAACCCAGTTGCGGAAATTCTAATTTTCAAACCCCCAAACAAGGGCAATTCTTCAAAACTGAATTCGCCATTCGATTTGGTACTTAAACCTTTGTATAAAATATCTTTTCTTTTTTTCGATACAGAATCATATTTGGACTGAAGTAGCATCACGGAGGCGTCGGGCAATGGATGATCAAGACTGTCTACAATCTTGCCATAAATATGACCGATGTTTTGTGCAGATTTCGGAGCGGCATTTACGCCTACAGGAAATTGGGCATATCCGCCCATGGCTCCCAACAAGAATATCAAAATGGACAACGTCTTTTTCATATCTGATTTTTTAGCGACACAAAACTACTTTCTGCAGGATGCTGCGCTGGGGAAATGAGACGACTATCAGAAATGATGCGACAAAATCGACAAAAGAACAACAAGAGAGATAAAAATTCCGGCTTAGTCTTGCAAACGAAAGATACTGTCGACAAACTCATCCTTGTTAAAAATTAGCAGATCTTCCATTTTCTCGCCAACGCCGATATATTTCACTGGAATTTTGAACTGGTGCGAAATTGCAAGGACAACGCCGCCTTTAGCCGTTCCGTCCAATTTGGTGATGGCCAGAGAGGTCACCGGCGTCGCGGAGGCAAAATGCTTAGCCTGTTCTACAGCATTTTGCCCTGTTGAACCATCCAAAACCAGTAGCACTTCGTGGGGACCATCTGGAGCAATTTTTTTTATTACGCGGGTGATTTTGGAAAGCTCCTCCATTAAATGCGATTTGTTGTGCAATCTGCCGGCGGTATCGATCAAAATCAAGTCGCTTCCCCTCGCGATGCCTGCCTGGACGGTATCAAATGCCACGGCACCCGGATCTGCGCCCATTCCGTGTTTGATGATGGATACGCCTGCGCGTTCACTCCAGATTGTCAGTTGCTCAACGGCTGCTGCGCGGAACGTGTCTGCCGCTCCGAGCAGGACACTTTTACCCGCCGCTTTGAAATTATGGGCTAATTTCCCTATCGTGGTCGTTTTTCCTACACCGTTTACACCAACGACTAGGATTATATAGGGCTTGAATGGGAGAGGCTCGGTGAACGACGCTCCAATCGTATCCGGCGGAAGAATGGATTCAATTTCTTGTTTTAGTATTCTTTTTAATTCACTCGTATTTAAATATTTATCTCGAGCAACCCTCTTTTCAATCCGCGAAATGATTTCAATCGTGGTGTCAATTCCAACGTCGGCACTAACGAGCGCTTCTTCAAGATCATCAAGTACTTCCTCATCAACACTACTCTTTCCGGCAATAGCTTTCGTCATTCGGGCAAGAAATCCTTCCCTGGTCTTTTGCAGTCCTTGATCAAGGCTTTCTTTTTCCTTTTTCCCAAATATTTTACCTAGAAAACTCATCGGAGAAAGTTCAATTCGTCAAAACAATAAAAGCCGTCTCATCAGGACAGCTTTTCAGTGAGAAATTTAACTCGGGCTATTTTTGCGCGAGAAATTGCTTAATCTTATCCTTATGGACAATCGCCTCCTTGAAAGTGTAGGCGCCTGTCTTTGGGCTTCTAACAGCACGGATGACTTTTGTCCAATTTTTGGCTTCTGCTGCTGCTTTGGCATCCTTGCCTTTGATCGCTGTCTTTGCTTGCTTCGCCATAATTTATTTGATTTCCTTATGAAGGGTATATTTCTTTAGAATCGGATTGTATTTCTTGAGTTCAAGCCTTTCAGGTGTGTTTTTCTTGTTTTTCGTGCTGATATACCGGCTGGTTCCGGGAAGTCCGGTTTTCTTGTGCTCGGTACATTCCAGGATAACCTGTACTCGGCTGCCTTTCTTTGCCATCTGATGTTACTTTTTAGGTGTTAGATTTTTTCGCCCCTTGCTTTCAGTTCCTTGACTACGGTATGCAGCCCCCTTTTGTTGATTGTTCTGATACCCTCGGAAGAGACTTTTAAAGTAATCCACCGTCCTTCTTCGGCCAGAAAATACCTTTTCGTCTGAAGATTCGGAAGGAACCTCCGCTTCGTCTTGATATTGGAATGCGACACCCTGTTACCACTTACAGGGACCTTTCCGGTTACCTGGCAAATACGCGACATAACTACTAAAAATTTAGGACGGCAAAGGTCGTAAAGATCAAGCAATTTTCAAAAGATTTTTACCCTAAGGTTAAACATAAGTAGGCTATATAATCCGCATCTAATCCAACCGATTTAATAATTACTTAATTTACCCCTGGTGCCGAGATTTTAGATTTGCGTGAAAGCGGCACCATGAACAATATGAAAAGACGAACAATAGTCCGGGATATCAGCTGGTTATCCTTCAACGCCAGAGTGTTACAAGAGGCCGCAGATCAGTCGGTTCCGTTAAGGGAACGAATTAAGTTTCTGGGCATATTTTCCAATAATATGGATGAGTTTTTTCGAGTTCGGGTTGCCACGCTCAAGCGCATGATCGAATATAGCGGCAAGGCAAAAATTAATATGCATTTGGAGCTGGCTCCTGAGAAAATCCTCGATGAAATCCAATCAATCGTTCTTGAGCAGCAGGGTGAGTTCAATTATATTTGGGACACTATCGTCAAAGAGCTGGAAAAGGAAAAGATATTCCTGGTGACAGAGAAGCAACTGACCAAGGAACAGCAAAAATTTGTGCAGACCTATTTTGAAGAGGAAATTCGCTCCAATATGATCCCTCTTATGATAGAAAGCATCCCGGCGTTCCCCTATTTGCGCGATAAATCGATCTACCTCGGTGTTGTACTTTCAAGGAAAGACGGAAGCATGAGGAGAAAATTTGCTTTGATTGAAATTCCAAGCCGGATATTGGGCAGATTTGTTTTGTTGCCCTCGCAGACTCCTGATCAGCATTTCATAATTCTGCTTGAAGACATAATTCGCTACAATCTCAGAAATATATTTTCTTATTTTGGGTATGATCGTTATGAATCTTGGATATTTAAAGTGACGAAGGATGCAGAGATTGATATCGACAATGATATTTCGACGACCCTGATTCAAAAAATCGAAAAAGGCTTACGCAACAGAAGAAAGGGTAAGCCGGTACGATTCGTTTATGATAAAGAAATGGACGAAGGGCTACTCCATTACCTGATAAAGCGATTAAATCTGACAAAAAAAGGAGATCTCATTCCAGGAGGCAGAATCCATAATTTTAAACATTTTATGGACTTTCCCGATGTGTTCTCGAAAAAAGGCCAGCGAAGAAAGCCATTTACTCATCCGTTGCTGGCTAAGGCACCCCGCGTAACGGACATTATCCTGGACCAGGATATTATGCTTCATTTTCCGTATCATTCTTTTAATCCCGTGATTGATATGCTTCGTGAGGCCGCGATAGACCCCAGCGTAATCGCCATAAAAATTACGGGATATCGTTTGTCGAATAATTCCAAAATTATCAATGCGTTAATTAATGCAGTGCGAAATGGCAAGAATGTAACGGTCATGCTTGAACTTCGAGCCAGATTTGACGAAGAAGCCAATCTTGAGTGGAAGGAAAGGCTTGAGGATGAAGGAGTGAAAGTTTTGATCGGTATCCCAAATATGAAGGTGCACGCTAAAATCTGCCTAATTAAAAAGAGAATCAGCAATCGGACGATTCATTATGGATTTATCAGCACAGGCAATCTGAACGAAAGGACCGCCGCACTTTATGGCGATCATTGCCTTCTGACCGCCAATAGAAATATTATGGCTGATGTCAACCGGTTATTTAATTATATTGAAAAATGGAAAGACGGAACAGGCCAGCTTAAAACCTGCAAAACGCTAATTCCCTGCCCAATTCTTTTACGCAGGGAATTGACAAAAATGATCCGAAAGGAGGTTAAAAATGCCAAGAACAAAAAACCTGCAGGCATCACGCTCAAAATGAATTCGTTATCGGATGAAGAATTGATTTATGAACTTTATGACGCGGCAAGGGCGGGGGTCGAAATTAAACTGATAGTGCGGGGAATTTTCTGCATGTTTTCAGAGAACAAGAAATTTGTAATTCCAGTTACCGCGATCAGTATAATCGATGAATATCTCGAGCACGCAAGAGTTTTCATATTCCATAATGGTGGAAAAGAAAAGGTTTTTATTTCTTCGGCGGACTGGATGGTCAGGAATCTGGACCATCGAATTGAGGCGACTTGCCCCATCAGCGATTCCTTAATTCAGCAGGAACTAAAAGATATCTTGAACATCCAGCTTGCCGACAATATAAAAGCCCGTTGGCTCGACAACGAACTCGTCAATAGATACAAACGCGATAAATCGCAAAAAAAAGTAAGGTCGCAAATTGAAATTTATAGTTATTTGCACCAGAAGATTTTGAAGCCAACTGGTATAGCGGGCGGTCAACAGGCTGCCCAGGCACCGGAGCCGGTTTTGAATTGAAAACTCAACCCATTAAATGCGTCTAGCTGCAATTGACATTGGCAGTAATGCTGCAAGGCTTTTAATTTCAGAAGTTACTGTAACGGATAACAAACCGGAATTCAGTAAGGTCAATCTCATTAGGGTTCCACTGCGTTTAGGATTTGATGTCTTTGACAAAAAGGAAATATCCAAAGAAAAGATTGAGATGATCGTTAACACAATAAAGTCTTATAAGTATCTGCTTGATGCCTACCAGGTAAAACATATTAAGGCCGCAGCGACCTCGGCAATGCGGGATGCCAAAAATGCCGAAGAAATAATTTCTCTCGTTTATCGGGAAACAGGTATCCGGGTCGAGGTGATTAGCGGCGGTGATGAAGCGTCTTTGATATATGAGAATCATATCGCCGAAAATATGGATAAGGATCATGCGTACCTGTACATCGATGTCGGGGGTGGGAGCACTGAACTTACGTTTTTTGCGGATAGCAAGTTGATATTTAAGGAGTCTTTCAATATCGGAACTATCCGCCTGTTGAAAGATCAGGTAACCGAGGAGCGATGGGAAAAAATGAAGGAATTCATTAAAAAAGAGTCAAAACCCTTTGGTGACAAGATTGTAGCCATTGGGTCCGGAGGTAACATTAACAAGATATTTTCGCTTTCCAAAAGAAAAGACGGAAAGCCATTACCAATTGAATTGCTTAAAGATTATTACAAGGAAATCGGTAGTTTTTCGGTCCTTGATAGAATTCGCCTATATAAACTAAGGGAAGATCGCGCTGACGTAATTATTCCTGCCTTACAGATTTATATTAATGTTATGAGATGGGCCGATGCCAAAGAAATTTATGTTCCCAAAATCGGTCTGGCCGACGGCCTGATTCAGCACCTGTATTATGGCCTGGTCAGCGCCAAATCTTTGATCTGAAAAGAAGGTTCTACGTCAGCAGTAAATTTAGCTTTCTGCGATCTCCTTGATTTGCTGAAGTATTGGCATCCAACCCTGGCCACCATTAATTGATTCTGCATATCTTCTTTGACCATCTGCAGCATTCTCAAAACCGTCCTGAACTACAGTCAAGGTTGTCACGCCGCGATTTTCTGCAAGTGAATATCTTACGCGGAGGTAATTTTCAGGAATATCCGCAATTGGAGCATTGGGGTCGATTACAGTATATATCAACATTTTGCCGGGTTCTATTTCCAGGATCTTACCTTTCACAAAAATCATTTCCTCATTCTCCAGCAAGCCTTTCCACAATAATTCGCTGCCAACTTTCCATTCAGAAACTGCGCTGCACCCAAACATGTATTTTTTAGTTTGTTCGGGGTTTACCAGCATGTCCCACACGACATGACAAGGCATATTTATCTCGATTTGGTTTTCGATTCTTAGATTGTCTGACATACGGAAACTGTATTAAAATTAAAGTTCCAGATCGCTGGAGTCTTAATCAAATTTAACGATTGATTTCGAGTAGTAAAACCCAAGAATCAAGCAACGCTTTGACACACGAAAAGATAAATGAGCCAGCGACGCAATGGATTCCCGCAAGATGCCCACAGGCAAGCATAATTCCTCCAACAACACCCGGCTATATAGCCATTTGATTTAATGCAAGGTTGATGGAATATCCTCGCTTGTATTTTTTTGCCTTCTGTGAAAAAATACGGAGATCAATATTCCCCACGATTAACCTACCATTTAGAGAAATTCCAAAAATCTCATTGCCAGGCGTTCCGGCGGGTTGACTTGGGTAGCCAAGGAATTGGCATCAGCTGCAACAAAACGAGCGGAATCTACGCACGCTCAGGTAGTGAAACCCATACAAATAGGCCCCCAGGACTGCCGGCCACCCTGGATTGGCGATAAAAAATGGGGTCCATTCAATGACAGCCGTAGTCAATCAGGTTTTTGCCATGGCGTTTCGGTGACAACCAGCCTGAAATTTCTTGATTTTTTTCCAAGTCCGAAATTCATAATAATAAAATAGTTACCTTCAAGTCATGAAAACTCCAAGGCATTTAGGGTTGCAAAAAATCCTGCTTCTCGTAGCAATCATGTCTGCTGCCATTTTTACTATTTCATGTGCAAGGGGAATAACGCCTTTTGAAGCAGCCAATGGGAAAGCGAAATGCGGTTCCTACCTGAAGTAACTTCCGGGTATAAAAATTTTCCCGAATTCCCCAGTCCTTCGGGGTTAGAAATTATTTTATTTGATTTCGAAAAAATCCTTGTTCACCAGTTCGCTTCGACCATTGAAATTAAGTATTTCCGATTAGTGAAAAACCGGGGTACAACAATTTGTCTTGGTTCCCAGGTTAGCTAAAACCTGGTACATTGAATATCCTATCAATTTTCTTGCTCATCAGCTTAAATCCTTTTTTTCGCGGTATTTTTATTTTATGAAAAATTTCCTGCTATCGACCTGTGGGATAATTCTTATAACAAATTTCCTATTTGGGCAAATCAAGAGAATTGATACAACCTTGAAAATTGGGAATGTTGGTTACAGGATAATCTGCTCGAATAAAGATACGCTAACCAACGAGGTGGATGTTCGCCCCATTGGTTTTGAACACGAAGCCCATGAATCAAGAATGTATGTTCACGGGCGCATAATAAGGGCAGAAATTGATGACCTGAATGGCGATGGTTCGCCCGACTTAATGATCTACACCATTCTGGGAACAAGGACGTGGTATGGTAATGCCTATGCCATCGTGTCGATCTCGAACAAATCATTTGCAGTCGTGGGCCTTCCCGATGTTCAATTGGATGCCAAATATCGACCAGGCTATCGGGGCCATGACGAATTTTCGCTGCTGGAGGGAAAACTGATGCGCAAATTCCCAATATATAAAGATGATGACAAGGACGTACCTACCGGAGGAAAAAGGATCATTCAATACCAACTTACCGGCTCCGAGGACAATGGATTTAAGTTTAAAATTCAACAGTCCTTTGAAACGAAATGACTCATTCACTCTTTGGAAGGGCAAATGCTATATAGGAATCGCCGGATCGCGTATTTAGTTTCCCTCCTCCGCACGCAATGACTAAATATTCTCTGCCCTGGGACTCATAAATTGCCGGAGTCGCAAATCCAGGCGCAGGAAGAGCCGACTCCCAAACGATTTTTCCGGTTCGTTTATTGAATGCCCTGATTTTCGAATCCCGGGTTGCTGCGATAAACACAAGACCTCCTGCGGTAACAACCGGCCCGCCATAATTCTCGGTACCCGTAATCAAACCTTTTTGTTTGAATTCCGGATATTCACCAAGCGGAATCCTCCATGAAATCTTTCCAGTATTAAGATTGATAGCATTTAGCGTTCCCCATGGCGGTTTGATCGCAGGATAACCCTCTTTGCTTAAAAACTTATTGTAACCTGTTATTGTATAAGGCAGGTTCCTAAAAGTATCCAGAACCTTTGGAAGTTGTTTAAAAACCTTTTTCTGTACGAATTTGAGAGCGATCAGATATGAGATAATCGCCCCCTTTTCATCGGGTGTTAATTGCATAAAAGCAGGCATCATCCTTCGTCCGGTCGAGATAAGCTTTCCCATTTGCGCTGAATCATATTTTTTTTCTATGCCGAGCAGAGCAGGGTAGTTACCCGAGCCTTTCCTATCGGGACCATGACAAGACATACAGTTGCTTTGATAAAGGCGAATGCCTGCCTGAAGGTTTGTTTCCCTTGAAGGGGTGCTGGTTCGCTTCTCAGCAATTGAAAGGACCCATGGAATTTCATTGGCATTGATATAGATCGTTCCCGATTCAGGATCGAACCCCGGACCGCCCCACTCCGCACCTCCGTCAAGGCCGGGATAGACGATGGTCCCCTCTTTGGAGAGCGGATTAAACACATTGCCTGATTTGTAAGTTTCGTATCTCTTTTTTAGGTCAGCATAGGAAGTATCGGGCACTAAGTCATTTATATCATTTTCGCTAAACGACTGCCGCATAAAAGATTCGGGAAGGTCAGGGATCGGTTGGGTTGGCCATATTTCCTCCCCTATTAATTCGGTCTGGGTAGGAACGGGTTTCTCTTTGATTGGGAAAACCGGCTTGCCCGTTTCACGATCTAGTAAATAAATGAACCCGGTCTTTCCCGGCTGTGCTACAGCATCCACCTTTTTATTATCATGCCAAATCGTAACGAGGGCAGGAGGAGTGGGAAGGTCCTTGTCCCAGACATCGTGATGAACATCTTGAAAGTGCCATTTATAGCGTCCGGTTTCAGCATCCAGTGCGATAAGACAATCTGCGAAAAGCCCTGCTCCCTTTCTTCGCCCTCCGTAGAAATCGAAAGACGCTGAACCCGTTGGAGCGAACAAAATGCCTCTTTTTTCATCAAGGGCAAAACCAGACCAGCAATTCGCGCCTCCTATGTATTTATAGGCAATTGAGTCTTCCCATGTCTTATATCCATATTCGCCAGGCCATGGTATAGTGTGAAAAATCCAGCGAATCTTTCCTGTTAACACGTCATATGCCCGGATATATCCAGGTGCCGCATCACTTTCTTCTGACACCCTGCTCCCCATAATCAAGAGGTTCCTGAATATAATTCCAGGGGACGTAGATGTTACATATAAATCATGAACATCCCTGCCTAAACCCCGGTGCAGGTCGACACGACCGCGGTTTCCAAAATTCAAATCAAGCGAGCCTGTCTCTGCGTTAACTGAATAGAGCATTGAGCCCGCCACATAGAATATTCTTTTTTGGTCGCCTCCCTGCCAATAAACTACCCCGCGATTATTATTCATGATAAAATCAGAAAAAGACCTATTCTGATTGGAATCTTGCGGGTTAAAGGTCCATTTCAATTTCCCTGTAGCAGCGTCGAGGGCGAATAGTCTCAGCCTGGGCGATGTCGCATACAGCACACCATTTACAATAATTGGGTTGCATTGTATTTGAGAGTGATTGGCCGAGTCAGCATCGCCCGTATGGTAAACCCAGGCAACCTCAAGGTGAGCAACATTGTCAGTGTCCAACTGGTCGAGGGACGAATAGTGAATATTGTCTTTGCTTCCGCCATAGACCGCCCATTCGCCGTAACTTTTTTTCTCTTTGCAAGAAAAAACCCCGGCAAACAAAAATGTGCAAAAAAATAATCTCCTAATCATACTCCTCAAAGTAAATCCGGAAAACCGGTTGCATTCTGTCGATACGATATCCGCTCGGTGGCAATATCAGCCAATTTGGCCCCAACATAAATTTTAGTTAAGCACTTTTTCGGAAATTTTTCCGCTGGCCTTATTTTTTAAGATCACCTTTTTAGCGCCGTAATGGGTGATCTCTTCTTTAACCAGATAGTTCTCTGAATCGTATTCAACCAAATGGCTGTCCTTACCGACTCCAACCAGGCCGCGCCACACATCCAACAATACGGGTTCCCACTTTTTGGTTTTGGCTGACTTATAAGCCGCATCGAGAATGCAATTAACAACGTAGCCATCATAAAAAGTCTCTTTAGGTGCTGATCCTCTTTCCATGGAATTGAACATGTCTGT
>JAJPJP010000266.1 GCA_021324175.1 Chitinophagia bacterium | reverse complement strand
TCTTTGCATCGATATTCCAGGTTGCAAAGACAAATACCACTGTATTGATATTAGGTGAAACGGGAACCGGAAAGGAATTGGTTGCAAGGGCAGTTCATCAGGCTTCTAATCGCAGGAATAGACTCATGGTTAAAGTCAATTGCTCAGCGTTGCCCGCTGAAATGATCGAAAGTGAATTGTTTGGGCATGAAAAGGGGGCATTTACCAATGCCTTCGAAACGAAAATCGGCAAATTCGAACTTGCTAACCATAGCAGTCTATTCCTGGACGAAATCGGAGAAATGCCTGTTCATTTGCAAACAAAGATATTAAGGGCGCTACAGGAAAAAGAGATTGAGAGGCTTGGTGGAAAGTCTGTAATCAGGACAGATATCCGCATCGTTGCCGCTACCAACCGAGATCTGCAAAAAGAAACAGAAGAAGGTAAATTCCGAAGCGATTTATATTATCGTCTCAATGTTTTCCCCATCGAAGTGCCTCCATTGCGCGAGCGCAAAGAAGATATCCCTCTGCTTGCGCGGCATTTTTTGAATAAACATGCAAAAAACGCGGCCGGAAAAGTGGAGGAGATAGGGGAGAAAGTAATAGGGCAACTAATGCAGTATGACTGGCCGGGCAATGTTCGTGAATTGGAGCACGTAATTGAAAGAAGCCTGATTGGCGCAAAGAACGGCATGTTGAAGGAAGTTCATTTGCCGGCAAAAAACAAGCGGATGGCCTTACAATCGCTGGCGTCTGAATATATCCAAACCGCCGAAGAAGCTGAGCGGGATCATATACTTTTCGTATTGGAAAAATGCAGGGGAAGGATATTTGGAGCCGGGGGAGCAGCTGAAATACTAGGCCTTCCGCCCTCGACATTGAATTCAAGGATAAAAAAGCTGAAGATAAAATCGAAGCATCAGTACAGTGTAAAATGAAATGATAGTATGCTTTGTAAAAAGGCAATCCGCAGTTTTAAGGAGTATTCCTGGCTGATTTTGTTTTGTGGAGTACCCATTTGCTGTCAACCGCAGACGCGAACGCCATTTCCACCATATGACGTCCGGCAAGCACGTCTGTTGCTGCAGACAAGCGCGGTATATATTTTTGCGGCAAACCAGGGGACGATAGATATGGATAGCGCCGTAATATTTGCCGCAAAACTGGAACATGTTAGCGAAGCATTGGCTTACAATTCAGACTATTATAACGACGGTGGTCTGCCCGGTGCTGATTTGATCGGGAAAAGTGATATTAAGGCCGCTGTAAAACTGGTCCAAAAGCTCTCCGGCAGAGACAGAGTATTGGTACAGTTACAATTAGGTTCATGGTATCTGCATCGCACCGGCACCCGACAAGAGGATTTGAAGAACGCTTACGGCTTTCTGGAAGAGGCAAGGCTCGAAAGCCAAAAAATAGCGGATTTTCAGCTTTTCAGCGTGGCAGGAAATATGCTTGGAGACTGGTTTGCGCAAGCCGGGGAGGCCAAAGAAAGTACTGTCTATTTTCTGAAAACAGCGGACACCTGCCAGCGAATTGGCGATACTGAAATGCTCGCTAATACCCTCAATCACGAGGCAGCCGCTTTAAGAAATGATGACTCGCTGAAAATACCTTTGTTTAATCGAAGCCTGGCTTTGTATGCGCAATTGAAAGAACCGGAAAGGCAAATAGAGGTGGTGGAAAAACTGTCCGTCGTCTATTTTAGCCGTGGGCAAATGAAACAATTCCGGGATATTGAGCTTCAAACGATAGCCATGGAAAAGGCAATTGGCTTCCGTCATCTGCATTACGCTTATAATGCGTTGGCTTTTGTCGATGCTATCAATGGGAAACTTGCAGATGCGCTGAGAGAGGCCGATAGCAGCGTTAATATAATGGAAGAGACCGGCGACACCCTGGCATCGACTTATTGTTATATGCAGCAGGCTCAAGCCTATTCGAATATTGGCAGGATGGAAGAAACGTTGGCGATTTTCGACAAAGCGCTCAAGCAATACAGGGGGGGCCCGCTGATTTGGTATAACCTTTTTATAATGACCGCGGAGTCTTTGCTGGATATAGGTCGAACCAAGGAAGCCCTGAACTTGATCCAAACGATTACCGGGCGGTACCCGCCCCCCTCCATAGTGGCAAAATTAAAGGTTGTACAGCTGACTGTGAGGTCATTACAACGCTTGGGTAATATTAGTGAGGCTTCAAAGTACTGTACCGAACTGGTTAACATCGCCGCGGGGATTGATCAGCCGGCGATGGACAAAGATTTGGCTGATACCTATATTGTGTTGGCGGGCTTCTACATCCAAACCGGCAAATATGACCTGGCTGGTTACTACGTTGGAAAAGCCAGGAAGATAGTTCCCGACAAATTAACTTATTCCGGAAAGGAAAATCTACCATTTACGGAATACAAAATAGACTCCGCAAAGAAAAACTACCTGATGGCTCTAAAAGACTATCAACGATATAGTGCTTTGCACGATTCAGCCTTCGGACCAAGTAAACTTCGAGAATATAACGCGCTGATGCTTCAAATGGAAGGGGAAAGAAATGAAAAGGACATTCAGCTGTTGAACAGCCAGTCTAAAATTCAGGCGATGCGCCTGGCAAGAGCAAATTCACTAAAGAATATCACGTTCGCAAGCATTATCGTTCTGATAGCAATCATACTCCTAATCTACAAACAATACAGGATAAATCGTCTGAACGCCCTGGAAAACGCCAGAAAGAATCAAACTTTGGAGCATCTGCTCACTGAGAAGGAGTACCTCCTGAGAGAGGTTCATCACAGAGTCAAAAATAACCTGCAAATAATCATCAGCTTACTGGAGTCGCAATCCACCCTCCAGCAACAGGATCCTCTTTTTACTTTGCAAAGTCTAAGGCATCGCGTTTATGCGATGTCACTTATTCATCAAAAACTGTATAACTTCCAAAATCCCCAAAAACTCAATTTCCTAGACTATATCAACGACTTGGTTATTTATCTGCAGGATAGCTTTGATACGGGTTCACATATTTCCTTTGTGCTGGAGATAGTACCCGTCGAGCTGGACATCTCACAGGCGATCCCCATAGGCCTGATTGTAAGCGAAGCGATCACAAATTCAGTGAAATACGCCTTTCCAGGAGAGAGAAAAGGAGTGATTTCAATAAGGACGGAATTAATGGATAGCGAACATCTGAAATTGACCATATCAGATAATGGGATCGGCTTGCCCGAAGATTTTGGCTCCAGTAAAAGCCGGTCGCTCGGGATCAAGCTCATCCGGGGCCTTAGCGCGGATATGGATGCAATATTGCTTATCGAAAACAAAAATGGAACGTCCATTACACTCGACTTGAATATATCCGGGATTTATATCGGTAACAAAGACTTCATTCTGGCATAAAACAGAAGCAATGAAAAAAAGGATACTTGTTGTGGAGGACCAGTTCATCGAAGCGAATAATCTCCAAATCATGTTGGAAAATGCCGGACATGACGTATGCCCAATTGCTCGTTCGGGCGCTGAAGCGTTAAAAACGAGCGAGGAATTATCACCGGATCTCGTGTTGTTGGATATCTTCCTTAAAGGAAGGATTACAGGGATCGACGTAGCAAAAGTGCTGAAAGAAAAAAATATCGCATTTATATATCTATCAGCCAATTCCGACAGAAAGACCTTTGAAGCGGCAAAAGATACCCAGCCGTATGGCTTTTTAGTAAAGCCTTACCGGGAAAAAGATGTGCTGAATACCATCGAAATTGCATTGCATTTACAAGCCAACATCATTAAGCACAATTATAAACCTCAGTCAGCAGAACCCGAAGGCAGTGAGGTTCCTCTAACGGGTGTATTGAAAAGTATAATTGGCTGGGACACGTCTCTCAAAGATATAATTTCTCAATTACAGATGGTCGCGCCAACAGGTACCTCCGTGCTTATCCTCGGTGAAAGCGGAACGGGAAAAGAACAGATCGCAGACTGTCTTCATATACTATCAAAAAGGAAAGACAAGCCATTTGTAAAAATAAATTGCGCCGCATTGCCGGCCACTTTAATAGAGAGCGAGCTGTTTGGACACGAGCGGGGAGCGTTCACAGGCGCATTTGATCGAAAGATCGGAAAATTCGAACAGGCAGACCTTGGTACTATTTTTCTGGATGAAATCGGTGAACTCCCAACCGACCTTCAGGTGAAACTGCTGCGTGTACTACAGGAAAAGGAAGTGGACCGCATTGGTAGTAACCGTGTGATAAAGACCGATGTGCGGATAATTGCTGCGAGCAACCGGGATCTCGAAAAGGAGGTAGCGGAAGGTCGTTTCAGAATCGATCTCTATTATCGTCTGAACGTCTTCCCCATTACTTTGCCGCCTTTGCGCTACAGGAAAGAAGATATTCCGGCTCTTGTTGAGCATTTTGGCAAACTGTATGCCAAGGAGTTCTCAAAAATAATTAACGGTTTCTCGGAGGGAATTATCCAGGCTATGATGGCCTATGATTGGCCGGGAAATATCAGAGAACTCCGGCACTTCGTCGAAAGAACGGTCCTACTCACAAAGAGCGCCGACATCGAGGATA
>JAJPJP010000226.1 GCA_021324175.1 Chitinophagia bacterium | reverse complement strand
CGTATACGATGCCCAGCAATCGCAGAATTACAAAACGAGTTAGCCAATAGCTGGGAACGTTGTTGATGGATTGAACTTTATGGAATTGCATTTCATGTCGGTTTCAAGTTAAAAATATCTCTTAAAACACGTAGGGCTGCGTGGTAACCGCACATGCCGTGTGCACCACCACCAGGTGGTGTCGATGAGGAGCACAGGTATATCCCTTTTGCCGAGGTACGGTAAGGGGAGAACCGCAAAGCAGGTCTGGTAAATAGTTGAGATAGACTTTCTTCTCCGCCGTCTATTGCGCCACCCAAGCAATTCGGGTTGTAGGCTTCCATATCCGCGGGATTCATGATGTGCCGGGCAAGGATGCGGTCCCGAAACCCGGGAGCAAAACGTTCAACTTGCTTTTCAATGTCGGCCGAGCGGTCAGCTACTGATCCAAGCGGAGTATGACAATATCCCCAAACGGTGTGTTTGCCATCAGGAGACCTGGACGGATCAAAAAGACTCTGTTGAGCGAGCAAAACAAAAGGGCTATCAGAAAGGCTACCCCTGGCAGCGGCTGATTCACTGTCCTCGATTTCACCAAAGCTATTGCCCAGGTGAAGAGTCCCTGCTAAGCGGCATTCTGGAGCGGTGAAGGGAATAGATCCTTCAATTGCCCAATCCATCTTGTACACCCCCATGCCATATCGGTATCTTTTTAATTGCCATTGATAAATATATGATAAACGCTGACCCGCTATCTGTAGTAGCTGATGGGGGGAAGTATCCAACATTATGGCATGGCTGGAAGGCAGCTGCCCAAGGGAGGTGACTGGGAAATTCAGCTCAATTTTACCTCCGAGAGAAATAAAATAAGCGCTTAATGCTTCCACTATTCGTCCGGATCCTCCTTTGGCTACCGGCCAACCCGTCGAATGAGCGATACCCGCAAGAACGAGTCCAAAAGCGGAACTTGCAGCAGTTGAAAGCGACCTCATGGAATGAGCAGCCATACCAGCAAAAAAGCCAGAAGCCTGCGGACCACGAAAATATTTATGAATAAGGCGAGTGGCTGGTAATATTGCTTTTGTCCCGAAGCGCGCGACAGCCAAAGGGTATTTTGGAAAATGCAATGGAGAAAGTATCTCAGGGAATATGCGGCTCCAATCTTGCATCACCATATTCATCATACGCTCATAACTTTTTCCGTCTTCCCCCAAGGACAGGGCAGTTTCCGGAATGGACTGACTCAAGATGGCCACCTTGCCATTCGCGAAAGGATGAGCCATCGCCAAACCAGGGAAAACAAATTCCAATCCATATTCAGACAGCGGAATACTTAAAAAAAACGGTGAAGCTGCAGCCATGGGATGCACTGCCGAACAGACATCATGCGTAAAGCCGGGAAGGGTCAGCTCAGCAGATCGTAAACCTCCGCCTGCCGAAGATCTGGCTTCTGCAATGAGGACTGTCAACCCTTCCCGCTGTAAAGTAATGGCAGCTGCAAGGCCATTGGGGCCGCTGCCGACAACAACGATATCAAAATCTTTTTTTGTCAGGGCTATTATTTAAGATTTTCGATTTTCAAAATAACACATCACGTATTCACTAAAAATGTCACAATACGATTACTCCTTATCGTATAATGACTTTAGAGCTTGCTTACATAAGATAAACGAGTTACAATGATGATGCCATGGCAACAAACATCACGATAAACATTCAACTGTCCTGAAGTATATTTTCCAGTTCCTGAATAAAAGCAAATTGTGATCCGATGATCAATTTCCTGGCAGATGTTCTTGTATACCAGGCAGCTTTATCGATTTCAGGAAATTGAATTTGTTTTCCTGAGGGGAGAGTTAACCTAACGATATTGCTGATGACCTTTTCGGGATCAATATCCATTGCTAATGCCCATGCATGGACGATTTTTCCGCCTCTCTGGGTGATAGGTGACAAAGGGATCAGATCCCCTTGAGCGGTGAATCCTGTTTCTTCTTTAAATTCCCTTAAAGCAGTCTCTAACAAGGTCTCACCTTTTTCACATTCTCCTTTTGGTATCGACCAGGCTCCTTCCTGTTCATTTTTCCAGAATGGACCGCCAAAATGAACCAGAAGGAATTCCCTCTCCTGTCCATTTTTCCGAAATACTAAAATGCCCGCACTTTTTTTTTCATGATCTTCAAATGTAAATAAAAGACGCAAATATTTCTTTGAGCAGTGAATTGTTCAAGCGCAGAATATTTTACCCTCAATCCATAAAATCGAAAGCGGGCTGGCGCATAATAAAATGAATCCAACCGATACCATATTGGATAAAAAAGCTGCGCGGATTTGCATAAATCCGTACTAACTTCAATTCCATATGGCTATTTTATTATCAAAAGGATCAGGTTTTGTGATCAGGCTGTCATTTATTTTATAGGAGTCAACAGGATCGGTACATTGGGTCTTGCTCGAGCAGTTTCCCTCTGCGTGAATTTCATCAATTTCGGTAACCTTCACCTGAATTCCCGCAGCCGGGAACAAAATTTCATAATCATAACTGCTGTTGAGTCCCGCATAGGTATCACCGGCGATCACATCAATAGTATCCTTGAAAGTTTCATAGAGGGAATTACTTCTGTCGATCAATACCGAACCTAAAAAACCGGTAAAGCCCGAGGCTTTGACATATTTTTTCAGGACAATCGTATCAATATCAGTATTACCAAAAAAGATCAGCGAAAGATTTAAGCCCGGCGCTGTCGTGCAGGAGCACTTACTATTGCATGAGCCTGCTCCTGCAACCAGCATGCAGAGGATTAGAAAACGAATTCCATTTGCCATAACCTTAAGACCCGGGAATGAATCGATTCGTTGCAAGCGACTACGCAGAAATATGAAAAGCAATTTCTCATTTAGAAAGGGGATCAACTTAAAAAATCAATTAACCAGGGAAAAAATCAACGTATGGTTTTGTATACTCATAAAAGGGCTATGAGGTAGAAACCATTTCCTGGGCGGTAATAAAGGCGTGCAATATACATTTCCCGCAAAGGAGCCTGCAAGGAAAGAAAATGTCTGAGTCTCTAAATAATTGATTGACTGCGTTCATTTCAACGCTTTAGCACCGGTAACAAATTGCATTCACATTCATTCCTGCGCCTACAGAAGCAAACAAAATACAATCACCGGAATTTAAACGATGCGCTGAAATTTGGTCTTTTTTCACCATATCAAACAAAGTTGGAATCGTAGCTACTGAACTGTTGCCCAGCCATTCGATGCTCATGGGCATAATTCCCGGAGGGATTTGCTCAATACCAAATAATTTATAAAATTTTGAAATGATGACCTCATCCATTTTAGCGTTTGCCTGGTGAATAAAGATCATTCTTAAATCACTGATGGGCACTTCTGCCTTTTCAAGACATTTCTTCATGGCAGCAGGTACGTAGGTAATAGCGAACTCATACACTTTTCGGCCAAGCATTTTGATATACCTGATCCGTGGGTCGCTCCCAGGAAAATAGGATGCTCCCATATTGATGAAATTAATCTCGTCAGATGTGTAAGTCTGCGCACAAGCGCTCAATAATCCTGTATCTCCGTTTGCTGAATTCTTATATTCTATTACCGCCGCGCCTGCGCCATCACTAAAAATCATGCTATCGCGGTCATATTTATCAATCACCCTTGATAATGTTTCTGTGCCTATTACCAGCGCTTTTTTGGAAATGCCCGCTTTAAAAAAAGCATCAGCCTGAATGAAACCCTGCACCCATCCTGGACAACCAAAAAGAATATCATAAGCAATACAATCGGGATTATAGATACCAAGCTTATGCTTGATGCGGCTGGCTAAAGCCGGTACGGCATCAGTTTGAATGGTGTGTTTAATGACATTTCCGAAATTTTGGGCCACGATGATGTGATCTATGGTTTCTGGGTCTGTACCGCTATCCATTAACGCGTTGCTGGCAGCAAGGGTTCCAATATCAGAAGCGTTCGAATCGTCAGTCGCATAACGCCTTTCCTGGATGCCTGTAACAGTCTCAAATTTTTTGATCAATTCCGCAGGTGCGGTGGACATTGGCTTATTGTCGTTCGTATAAAAACGATGTGCTGCAAAATCTTCATTTGTAGCAATCACTGGAGGTATGTATGATCCAGTTCCTGTAATAACTGAACGTAGCATTGCAAACAAGGCAAGTTTGTAAAACGATATTTCTAGTACCGAACAAAGTTAAAGAAAAATTAAACCTCACCATCCAGGAAAATCAAAACAACACGGATTTGCCCGAATAGATATCTATCGCAAACATAAACTGATTTCCAAGTAATATATAAGATAGGCATGACCGTTGTATACTATCTTGTCATCTTCGTTTGCCCGGTCTTTGCAATCGTCCCGTATTTTCGGTTATCCATCCGCCTCCATCATCTGACTTTGGAGTCCATCCTCCCGGTGATTTCCTACCCCAGTCGGCCGATTGCTTCCCTGTCCCAACAAATTTCAGCAATTAATAAAAGACGAATGTTGTTTTGCTTATAGGCGTTCTGGGCAAGACCTAAGTATTTTCATGATATTCACGAAAATGAACCACCATGACTGAAATCTAACCCTTTTTCAATTGCCCATCACCTTCATTTCTTCAACGTGAATAGCAGGCGTCATCATGCGATTCTCTTCTTGCGGTCGGTGATCCGCTTCAGCACTTCTGACAGGAAAAGTCCGAAGAGCACGAATCCTACAAAAACAATATAGCCGGGCTGTAGGGTGGTATTGTTGGTTGTTATGCTGGTAATCGAAGCAGATCGCAAATTCATGCTGGCAAGCTGCGATTGAAGTACTCCGTTAAGTCCGATGTATGCCATCATGATAGCGACCACCATAACATCTGCCATGCTCCACTTCCCTGACTTAAAGGCAAAAAATTCAACCGCCTTGTTTGATGCCCATTTATGAGACCCAAGCAAATGTATACAGGCACAAATAAGTTTTGCCACAGGGAAAAAAATACTAAAGCAGAGGATAAGCAGACCAACCAGGACCATGTCGATTTTCCCGGTATCCATCAGTATCTTCACCACGCTCAAAATACTTTTGCTTTGAAAAAAAAGCACTTCGTCGGGGAAAGACACGGTTGACCCGATCAGTTGAAAATTCAGCGTCTTCAGCCTTGCGTCCAGTTCTATCATTGTCGTGGTTACGCCAACCAGGAGCAAAATAAATGCTGCGCCCACAGAGTATAGAAAAAGTAGGTTGTACAATTGCGGTTTATTTTTTGACCAGGTCCAAATGCCCAGTATCACCAGGATAGTAGCAAGCAAACCATAGGCATACTTGTAGGTTTCCTGCGTCAGGGCGGTTAATAAAAGGGATACTTTTTTGTCAAAGGCCTTTTTTTCTGTGACCGAATATTGCTGAAAGACAGAATCAGTTACATGATTCATTTCATTTAACGAACTGTCGTAAGTCTGCTGACTAAGCTCTTCAAGCTTGCTCTGCGCGATATCTTTTAATCGTTCCCGGCTGGATGGTTTGTTTACCTGGTCAACAATTTTTTGGGCAAAGGACGGAACTTGGTTATGCAGGTCCGTCGTATCCACCATTGTCTTGAAAGCAAGTTTTTTTATTTTACCGCCAACGGTTTTGGGAGTCTGGTTGATCTTGGATAAGGCTTTGGTGACAAGTGACTGCAGGATATCTTCAATCTCTTTTTTCAGTTCTTTTTTTTGATCTGGCGTCAGGCTAAAGCTGTTTATCCGCGCTGAGATAATAGCTTCGATCTGATCGCGCCAGTTATTGACTGAAAGAAGCCCAAAGGACACGTTGTTGATGATGCTAAAGTCCTGCTTGATTTTTTCCTGCTTTGCAGAAAGGGTGTGGACCTGATAGCCGCAAAAACCACCCAGGATGAGTAATACACTGAGGCATACAGCAAGGGACTTTTGGTACATATATTTATTTATCAGGCAAAGGTGCCAATAACATGCCTGTTCCGTTTGCCGGCATTCAGGAAGTGCCCAGATATTGGCGACCCACTCTGGAAATTCAGCCTGGTCAGGCAGGTTTTTTGTGGTACCAAAAAAACCAGGGAGCGATCATGCTTTAGCTCACCCTTAAACAGTTCATGAAAAATGAGGAAAAAATCACCAGCACTTTGGCTGATCGGTGTATCAACCCTGCTGAGCTCGGTTACAGTAATTAGTCTTATGCGAATGGCAGGACCTTTTAGAAGTGCTGTCTGTGTTTTTTTCCTCCTTTTCATACTCATCGGATGGTTAAAGATTGCTTCATTCCGACGTGCCCAAAAAGAGCGCGTATCCGTGGCAATGCGTCCACCTTTAAGCGTCACTGCCAAGCATGTTTCGAAGCGTATTCAAGCCGTTTCCGAGCGTTCTGAAAAGATCTCTGCCTGAACATCTCTGAAGCAATCTGTGGTGTTTCTACCACAGATTGAGTAAAAAATCGCCACAACTCTAGGTATAAAAGAAACTCTCTTGTACAATGAAAAAAATAAATTATTTTTTTCGGAACAGCCTTTGCTTTTTTGGAGGCATGCCCTTAAAAAAAATTAGTCGCCTGGCAGCTGGTGCATTTTACGGATTCATGGCTGCTTTTTTATCTGGATGTTTCGTAGCGGTAATCATGCTGCAGGAATATATCCGCAAAATGCTTAAGTGAACAAGTAAATGTAAAAAAGCTTATGCGATCCGAAAGTCCCATTGGTTTGCTGCTCCTCCTGTCATTATCCTGTGCATCTACGATCAGGGCGCAGACCGATGTGCTGACCCAGCACAACGATCTTTCCCGTACGGGATGGAATAACCAGGAAACCATACTGACCACTTCCAACGTCAATGCCAACTCTTTCGGGTTTCTATATTCCAGGCCGGTGGATGATCAGTTGTTTGCCCAACCACTGATCGCAACCGGCGTAAATATCCCAGGCAAGGGAACAAAAAACGTTCTCTTTGCCTGTACAGCCAATAATTCCATTTATGCTTATGATGCTGATGATGGAAGCATAACCTCTCCTTACTGGGAGAAGAACTACAGCCCGGCAGGTTTCAGACCCGCCCTCAAAACCGATATGCATCCGGGGCTTTGTGGTGGGTATTACAGCGATTTTTCCAGTAACATCGGCCTTGTGGGCACCCCGGTAATAGATAAATCTTCGGGCACTCTTTATTTTGTGACCAAAGTGGTGAGCACAGATACTTCGCTGGTGGATAATCATGCCTGGAACGCCGGCGTTACAAATGAAGAATATACTTACACAACTTCTGGTTTTCACCAGTATATCCATGCCGTCGACCTGGCAACAGGTGCGGAAAAGCCAAATAGCCCCGTAGAGATCATCGATACGGTGCCAGGATCCGGAATTGGCAATATAAACGGACGGATTGGTTTTGATCCGAGACGGCAGTTCAACCGTACGGGACTTGCACTCTCCCATGGCATCGTATATGTCTGTTTTTCCGCACATTGCGATTGGAACCCCAGCCATGGCTGGATCATGGGCTTCGATGCGGGAAGTTTGCAGCTTCGGATCAGCTACATTACAACTCCTGCTGACGGCAGAGGGGGCATGTGGATGAGCGGGGCAGCTCCGGCGCTAGATGCTGCCGGCAATGTTTTTGTTGCTGTCGGCAACGGACAGGTGGGTGAAGACGGTTTTACCGATATGCCCCAGGATACCGCAAACCGCGGAGAAAGCGTGGTCCGGCTCACTCCCAATGCACCAGACAATACGGCAACTGCGCTCAATATCACGAGTTTTTTCACCCCGCAAAATTATCTGGTCTATGACGACGCTGACCTGGATTTTGGAACCCAGGCCTTGCTGGTGCCCGGCACTAGCATGCTGGTCACTGCAGTAAAGGGGAAGTTGATGTATGTGCTGGATCAGGCAAGTCTGGGAGGCTTCCATGCAGGTAGTGACAGTGTTATTCAAAGTTTCCCGGTTTCGTCCAACGCCCAGTTTCATTCTTCTTTTGCCTATTACGGGGGAACCTCTGGCCAGTGGCTTTACCAGTTCTCCGAAAATACCCTGCTTCAATCCTACCGGGTGGGCGCCTCTTCGCTGGGTAATCCTGTTAGCGGCTCGGTGAGCGGCCCAACAGGCGCCTCGGGTGCCTATATGTCGGTATCCTCCAATGGGGCAACAGATTCGTCCGCCATTCTCTGGATTGCCCATGCCGTCAACGGCTGTAATGCGAACCAATCCATTTGTCAGGGCATTCTGCGCGCCGTGCGAGCAGATGATGTGACCACTGAATTGTGGAACTCAACAATAAATCCTTTGGATAATCTAGGAAATTTTTCAAAAATGAATTGTCCTACCATTGCTAACGGCAAAGTGTATGTAAATACTTTTTCAAATCAATTGATGGTTTACGGACTGACAAGCAATAGCCTGTGTAATTCTTATCCTGATGTAGCTTCATCAGTAAATAATCCGGGAGCGACCTACAGTGCATCTTCGACATCGGGCGGAGCTCCTTCAAATGCATTTGATGGTAACCAGTCAACAAGCTGGAATGCATCTGCAACAGGACCGGGTGGCGGAGATACAGCCGAGATCACGGTTAACCTCAGCGCAAGATATGATATCTGTAAGGTTGTTGTCGACTGGGGTACTAATTACGCAAAATCCTTTACGCTTCAGGGGTCGAACGATGACACCGTTTTTACTGATCTGTACATGGTCACAGGAAATAATTCCGCGACAACATCTATCACCCTCTCTAACTTAAGTTATCAGTATATCAGGATGCAGGGTGTAACAAGAAGCGCCAGCGCAACCGGATATGCCATCAACGAAATGGAAGTATAAGGACAGTTGACCAATCTGTGCTCAACTCCCACCCTGCTATCTGCAAGTAACATAACGCAAAACACTGCAATGCTGAGTTGGCAGGGATTCCCCGGCGCTACAAGCTATTTGATTGAATATAAAACTCCGATTGTGAGCAGTTGGATATCTAGAACAACTTCAACCACTTCGTTAAATATTTCAGCGCTCAGCTGTAATACGGGGTATACGTATTCTATTCAGGCATCTTGCCCGCAAGGAGCCAGCGCGCAGGCAACGAGCACCTTTACCACAAGCGCCTGCACGGGGACTTGCGGATCCTTGCCCACAAGATATTTTAATGCCGATATCGGAGATATCGGGTTTGCAGGCTCGTCCTGCCTGAGCAATGGCATTTATACCATTACCGGTTCGGGAACTGGAATTACCGGGAGTTCAGACCAGTTCCAGTATGCTTTTACCAACCTCAGTGGTGATGAATATATGATTGCGCAAATCCTCAGCCAGGATGCTGCTGATCCCGCCGATCAAGCGGGGCTCATGTTCCGGGACAGCATCAGCAACACTTCACGCTTTATCTTTATAGGCACCACCTCATCGGGCGGGGCAGAGCTTGCCTGGAGAAGCGTAGCCGGCGCGGTGGCGACTACAATGACTGTCAACGGCATCTCAGCTCCCTACTGGGTCGAACTCAGTAAAGAAGGCAGCGTCTATAAAGCCTATATCTCCCAAAGCGGGGCAGCAGGTTCCTGGACAGAGGTTGGAGCGCCGACCGATCTTGGCTTTAGCAATTCAGCATATCTTGGAATGGCAGTCTCCAGCTACAACAATAGCCTATTGTCGCAAGCAACCTTTGGCAGCTTCACCGTTGAGGGTGGAGACCTTCCCGTAACCCTAATCAACTTTAGCGGAATCAACGTAAATAACCTGTATGCCCAACTGAACTGGACTACTGCAACGGAAGTGAACAGCAGCTATTTTGATCTGGAAAGATCCGGGGACGGAATGCACTTTGTCACTATCGATAGCCTGGAAGCTGCAGGGAACAGTGTATCTCCGCGCAATTATGCAGACAAGGATGAGAACCCCATGAACGGTCACGACTTTTACCGGCTGAAAATCGTGAATAGGGACGGAACTTTTGCCTACTCCAATATTATCAGCTTAATCTTCGGGAACGGAACAGTTCTGCAACTATTCCCGAATCCGGCAAAGGACTATTTTATGGTCGCTGCGGGCACTAATCCGGTCAGCGTGATCACGGTGTTGGACGCGACGGGGAAAGTGATCCGGCAACTCCTCAATCAGAATGGCTCATCGCTGATCACTATTGACACCCGTTCTCTTTCGGCGGGTCTCTATTTCATCCGCATCACAACTACAGCAGGAACCGATATTCAAAAATGGATTAAGGACTAATAAATAGCAAATGACCGCAATTCACAGAAAATGAAATATTGAGACTTCACGAACCAGAATCCTTTCATGCCATACCTTATGGATGCCTTTCCACCAATGGAATATCTTATGGATGAAAAAATCACGAAATTTTATCTTTGGGATGTGCATTGACGTTAGTTATTGATTTAAGGCTGATTAAAACACCTTGATTAAACAGGGCTAGAGAAAAACCGGCTGGAACTTGCAAATATCTGAACTGCTGCTTATTTTGAGGCAAAATTCTATCTTTTAAATTCCACTTTTATGAAAAATCTTTTTGTCGTTGTACCAGCCATCGCCTTTCTTTTTGTTTTCACACCATCCTGCAGTAAAAAAAGTGCAGCATCCGCACCAAACTGCCAGATCGTAACAATCATGGATTCCTATAATGGCGTCAATACGACCTATAATCTTTCCTACGGCAATAACGGCAAAATCTCGACGATACAGAACACCAGTACCACGAGCCCATTCACCGAAGTATTTACTTATAGCGGAAATGTTATACAAATTGCCGAGACCGGGACGGGGAGCACCTTTATTTTATCAGATTCGATCGAGGTCAACGGCGCAGGGTTGATAACGTATAGCCGGCAGATTGGTTCGTCTGCTGACACCACGGTGTATACGTTTACTTACGATGCGAGCAATGATCTGCTCAAATCCACCATGCAGACCAACAGCGGATCCGTTACCACCAATACATATACCTACACCAATGGAGACCTGACCAGTTCAAGTGATGGCGCCAGTACCACGACCTACACTTATACGAGCGGAAAGCCTTCTGAAAACGGCGATTACATTCATATTTTCCAATTGTTCAATTACGGAGCGCAGGCTATTCAGACCGCCCACCTTATCCAGAGCGTTTCATCCGGGTCCACGATTGATAATTTCAATTATACCTTTGACAGCAGCGGAAAGATCACTTCCCTCACGGTTACGAGCGGATCTACCGTGGAAACGGTTTCATACCAGTACCAATGCAACTGATCAGGGACAGGACTGTAATCCGGATATAACGGCTAAGATTAACCGAAAACATAAAACCTTGACCGGGAAAGAATTTTAACGGCTTTTGAATTCCGGCCCATTCAGTCAGTAAAATTGTGCTAACAGGCGTATGAACGGAAAT
>JAJPJP010000263.1 GCA_021324175.1 Chitinophagia bacterium | reverse complement strand
TTTCCAACCCTATACCCTTATTGGCGCCTGTTATCACCACATTTTTCATTATATTATTTTTTACTGTTATACGCCTTCGCAAATTCAGCTGCATAGTCTGTCATTTTCACTTTACCCTTAGCTTCCGGTTTATGCTGATTATAATCTTCAAACAATTTACCGCTGTGCATTGCCGCATTCATTTCAACCAGACCCGCGGCAAGATTCGGCGCCATCCCCGCCTTTACCAACCGGCCATGCATTTCTGGATCCGCAATTACGATCCATTTTAAATCCGGCTTGCCGATAGCTTTACCTAATATCCGGGCCGTTTCGTTACAGATCAGTTCATCGCTAACTACATAACGTATTTTTTGGTTCACAGTGGGTGAAGACAGTTCTTCGGCAACAGCAGCTGCAATATCAATGGGCGAAACCCAGGAAATCATGTCATCTCCACCATAATTAGCGGCTATCGCGCCTGCATTTTTTATAATAGGGATAAAGCTTTCCAGATTATAATAAAAAGCTAAAGGGCGAACATGTGTCAACACCGTGTCGGAAGGAAGTTCTTTGAGGATCGTTTCAACCAGGTGATGAAAATAAAGTACGCCGTTGCCTCTATCCATATGTCCCCCAATACTACTTAGATGCACAACCCGCTTTACGCCGGATTGTCTGATAGCCTGGACAAAATTGTGCCCGAGCTTGCTATAGTAAGCTGTGATATCGAGCCCATGGTTGAAAAAGTCAACAGGAGGCTCCATTACGAACACGGAATCCGCCCCCGTGAAATTCACGGTAAGAAAATTCACGTCTTCCAGTATGCCTATAGCTGCTTTTGCAGCCATTGTTTCAATCTCATTCTGTTTGTCAGCATTACTGCTTATTACTGTAACCTTGTGCCCCTTTTGTATTAAATCCTGCACCAGCGGCCTTCCAATATGCCCTAGTGAACCTGTGATTGTAATTTTCATTTTACTGCTTTTTTGTTATGACAAAATTCCTTCATCAGTAGAAACCATATGTGGCCAAAACGCCTTTTCTTGTATCCAAAACGAGAGGTTCGATATTTTATAGGAAAGAGATTTTGCCTAAGAATTTATGTTGACCCATTGGAGACGCCCTGAATTGAACTTTCTTTTCATTTCTCTTTAAGTCAAATTTGTCCTCCCCATTTTAAAGAATCCTTGCTTCCGGTCCCCTTGCGCAAAAATACCAGCGGCTATGCACTGTGATTTTGTAGGGCTTATCAGTGAGCTTGTATAGCTCTTCATGCATCACTTCGGAAGGAATTTCCAATATTTGCCAACGCAAATCGATCTTGAATAGGCAGTTTTTAGACTAAATATTTACTCGCTGAAGAATGGGCAGCCGGTTAAAAACATACTGTCAAATAATATACTGCTGCGTGTCTACAACATGGCAGGGCATTATCGCTTGAATTTAAGTGATCACAAAATTATATTGAAAGAAGATGTGTTGATTTCTCTCGAATGGATTGATGGCGGAAAGTCAGGTAACCAAAGAGGTGTTTTGTTTTTATCTGCCGGGTTACTCAATTCAGGAACATGGCACCGGACAACAAGTCTTGGTAAATGGACTAAGGCGAACGGGTTCGGCGTCGGTTTCAATGTAAAGGTGCAGCCATTAAATGAATAGGATAAGAAAAATCTTCTACGACGCTGTTGATCGGATGCGTATACACAAAATTTTTGCCGAAAGCCAATGACTCTTTTCCTCGTGTGTTTTTACCGGCAGGCTGGTCTTCCATAAGATCTATCGGGCCGGCCGCAGCTAGCCGCTCTAGTTCTGCTTTAGACAGATAACTGCTGCTATTAGGTCCATACGAATCAAGAAAATTCCGATTATATCCTACTGGTTTTCGCGCTTTGATGGGGCGAGTGACGATGTCAAGAACATCCCTGCTCCGTAGAGAAATGGGTGTTTCGGATGGGCGGTTGTCCTTCTCTTTGACGGAACCTTCTTTTTGATGGTAATGGTATCTTACTCTTTGTGTTTTGCCGGAGCGCCTGACCAGGCCTTCTCGCATTAAAGACTGTAATATTCTATGCAGAGTTCGGAGATCTTTGTCCCTGATCCGAGTGCTGCCATTAGTTCACGGAGTGAAATTCCTTCAGGGTGCAATTTGAGCGTGTCGATTATATGTTCGTGGGTTCTGGAATCTCTTTCTTCTTTAGGCGTCATCACGACAGATTTTTATATCTCACGACAAAATTAGCATAAGATTGTCGCAAAACGATCGATTTACGACAGAAACTGTCGCAAAAATCACACTTGCGACAAAATCCTGTCGCAAAAATCGGTGCTCTTGCCTGAGCAAGTAACTCTGATATTTTCTACAACCGCCGTGAAGGGCGAAATCGGCTACAATGCACTTTCGGTTGCTTGAAATTGAAACCAGTCTTCGGCTATCAAATCCTTTAGTTGAAGAAAAAATAAATGTGAAATGGGGGGTGTTCCAATTTGCAGGAGGGTTATAAAGTCATTGGAGTTATTTTTTACCCGGTAAATCTGTTGATCTGCTTGAAAGATAACGTCACCATGCCGCAATTTTCGCGCAATGTCCAAAGAATCAATCTTGACATTCATATCAGTAGATTTTGCCCTTTGTGTGGCGAAGTAGCCCGGTCAGAGAGGAACAGGCGAAAAGTTAAAAAGGGAAGGCAATCAAGGAAACCAGAATCCTTTGGGTCTGAAGTATAAAGCGCAATTAAGATAAGCAACAAATATCCGAAATCAAAGTGTGTGCATATCTTTAATTATCGTCTGATTTTTCGTTTTGAACCACCCGATGAACAGGATGTTGATTATATATAGACTACCACTAAATTGATTATCATGCTACAAAGAAACTTACCCCCGGCGCACCCCGGTGAGATTTTGCGGGAAATGTTCATTAAGGAACGTCGTCTCACTATCACGGAAGTTGCCGTTAGTCTTGGAGTGGCGAGAGTTAATCTTTCGGCTATAGTTAATGAGCGCGAAGATATTAGTCCTGAACTTGCGATCAAACTTTCTGAAGCATTTGGAAATTCCGCAACATTCTGGCTAAACCTGCAGAAGAACTATGAGTTGTGGCATGCCGAACGAAAAGTAAATCGGAAAAAGATCAGGCATTTTCTGGTTGCATAGGGGATTGGTTAAGAACCTGAAAAAACTCTCTTTCCCTGCATGATGGAGTTTATAGTATGTGCCACTGCAAACATGTCGTGGCTTACTCGGTCCTAAGCGTTCTGGCCGGTTCTTGGATGGCTGCCTGCAGGGCCTGCACGCTGATGGTTAACAGGGCGATCACCAGAGTCGCAGAGCCAGAAATAATGAATATCCACCAGGTGATTTTTGTCCGGTAAGCGAAATCAGTCAGCCAGTCACTCATTAAAAGCCATCCGAGCGGCCAGGCAATGATATTGGCAAGCAGGACAAGTTTCAGGAAATCCCCGCTAAGTAAAAATATAATATCCCGGACCCTAGCTCCAAGTACTTTTCTAATTCCTATTTCCTTTGTACGCTGCTTAATCATAAAGGCAACCAGCGCCAGCAGTCCGATGCAGGAAATTCCAATCGCCAGCATGGAAAATGTGCCGAACAGCCATCCGAACTCCACATCAGTTTTGTATTGCTGATTGAAATATTCATCCAAAAAGAAAAAATTGAAGGGGTTCCCTTTGAATACATCAGACCAGGTCGATTGTATAAATCCAACCGTATGTTGAATCCCGGTGGTTTTTAGTTTTACCAGGTAATATTCGTCGGCTTCGTAATCACTTCCATTAAACTGGAATACAACAGGCTCCATTTTCTTTTCCAGCGACTGGTTGTGAAAATCTTCTGTAACGCCGATAATCGAAAAAGATAAAACATCTCCATTCCAAACCTCGGACAACTGCTTGCCCACTGCGTCTTCGGGGTTTTCAAATCCCAATTCGACGGCAGCGGACCTGGTAATTACTAATGACTGGTCATCCGTTTTAAAACTCGGTGAGAAATTCCTCCCTGCTAATATCTTTGTGCCCACTAGGGACAGGTAATCTTCATCGATGCCCATCGTTTTGATCGAACTATAAGGTTCAGTGGGTTTGTCCTTGATGCGGTAATTCAGTTCAGTTCTGATTTCTTTTCCCGGAATGGCGTCAGACATAGCTACGGATTCGATTGAGGGGTCATTTTTCAGAAGCCCTTTAAACTGTTTGACCCGGTTGCCATTCACGGAATCCGATTTATCCCATCTGCCGGGTCTGTCCATTACCAGCACCTGGTTTAATTTCATACCCAGGTTTTGGTTAAACATAAATTCAACCTGCTTATACACCACGATGGTTCCGGAGATTAAGAAAATGGCAAGAGCAAATTGAAAAATAACGAGTGATTTGCGTAAGCTTATCCCCTTTTTTGAGGCGA
>JAJPJP010000408.1 GCA_021324175.1 Chitinophagia bacterium | reverse complement strand
TTTTGACGATGACGCAGGCATTGTGACCGCCGAACCCAAAGGTATTACTTAGTGCGGCACGAACCGTGCGTTTGGCCGATTTATTAAATGTAAAATTCAACCCCGGATCAAGTTCCGGGTCATCAGTAAAGTGGTTTATCGTCGGTGGAACCTGGTCTTCTCGAACACTCATGATGCTGGCAATCGCTTCAAGCGCTCCCGCCGCACCGAGGCAGTGACCTGTCATGGACTTGGTCGAAGAAATGTTCAGTTTGTATGAGTGTTCGCCGAACACGTCCATGATGGCCTTTACTTCGGCAATATCGCCGAGCGGCGTCGACGTTCCATGCGTATTGATATAATCAATGTCCCCGGGAGTCATACCCGCATCTTTCAGGGCTGCGCGCATGACGATCTTCGCGCCGAGGCCTTCGGGGTGGGGCGCGGTAATATGGTAGGCATCGGCAGTTGCTCCGCAGCCTGCGATCTCACAGTAAATTTTTGCGCCGCGGGCCAGGGCATGTTCCAGATCTTCGAGAATGAGAACACCCGCACCTTCGCCCATGACAAAACCATCACGGTCCTTATCATATGGGCGACTTGCGGATTTCGGATCGTCGTTTCTTTCGCTCAGCGCCTTCATCGCGTTAAATCCCCCGACGCCGGCTTCACTGATCACGCTCTCCGTACCGCCAGTAAGCATGACATCGGCAATACCCAGGCGAATGAGGTTATAGGCTTCCATGAGCGCATTCGTTGACGATGCGCAGGCGCTTACGACCGCAAAGTTTGGTCCACGAAATTCATGTCGCATGGATATATGACCCGAGGCGATATCAAGGATCATCTTTGGAATGAAAAAGGGATTGAAGCGAGGGGTGCCTTCACCTCTGGCAAAGTTTGTGACCTCTTCCTGGAAAGTGATCAGGCCGCCAATGCCACTTGCAATGACAACGCCTGCCCGCTCGCTGCTGATATTGTTTTTTGTAATTGCCGCATCTGCGATAGCCTGGTCGCTCGCCGCAATGGCCGTTTGGGAAAAACGATCCAGCTTGCGCGCTTCCTTTTTGTCAAGGTATTCGAGCGGATCAAAGTTTTTCAGCTCGCACGCGAACCTCGTTTTGAATTTTGAAGCGTCGAACAGGGTAATATTGTCCGCACCGGGAAGACCGGCAAGCAGGTTATTCCAGTAATCATGCAAATTATTTCCGAGTGGTGTCAACGCGCCAATACCGGTTACAACGACTCTTTTTAATTGCATATTGATTTTCGGAAATTTATTAAGTGATAAATCCGCCTTCTGAGCAAAATTGCTTTTGAAAGGCGGATTTTGATAATATAACGAACTAGTTGTTTTTACTTAGCATGTTCTTCCAGGTAGGCAATAGCCTGGCCCACTGTAGTAATCGTTTCTGCCTGTTCGTCAGGGATGGATATATTGAATTCCTTTTCGAATTCCATAATGAGTTCTACGGTGTCCAGCGAATCAGCCCCCAGATCATTTGTAAAAGAAGCTTCATTAGTAACTTCTGCCTCCTCGACGCCCAGCTTGTCCACTATTATTTTTTTAACTCTTGTAGCGATGTCTGACATATTGTAAAGTTTAGTTACGGCTGCAAAAATAGAATATTTGGGCTAATCCGAACAAAGAGGGGTTTTTTATTTTAAGACCCATAAAAAGCAGTTAAATTCTGAACATCGTAGCCCGTTTTTTGTTCCTTTTTAAGTCTGTCGGATGCCCCGTGATAACCTGTACACTTTTCCAATATTCCCTTTATTGTTAATTGAAATTTAATTGATTTTAGCGCAACGATTGGAGCTCCCCGTCTTGAAAATTTGAATAACTTCGGGTCTGCTTCACTCATAAATATATAGCATGGCGCTTAAGATGATCGACCACGGAACTCGGGAGTACCAGCAAATGATTCAACTTCGCAACGATATGCTGCGTAAACCGCTGGGTTTATCCTTTAGCGTCGAAGAGCTGGAAAGGGAAAAAGAAGATGTATTGATTGGAGCTTTTGAGGACGACAAAATGCTTGGGTGCTGCCTGCTCACCCGCATTGACAACCAGACTGTGAGATTACGCCAAATGGCTGTGCCAAACAACCTGCAGGGGAAGGGCGTCGGGCGGGCACTTATGGTATTTGCGGAAAATATTGCGCGAGACATGGGTTACAAGAAGCTTATCATGCATGCCCGAAAAACCTCCCTCGGTTTTTATGGCAAACTGGGCTATAGCATTTCGGGTGACGAATTTACTGAGGTCACCATTCCCCATTTTATCATGGAAAAAAAGCTCGTCGATTGCTAGCGAGCCGACACAGGAGCTAAGTTTCTCTCTTTTATAAACCGATCGACCTGCTGGAGAAAGGCAAGCAAAGGCCGCATGCCACTGATCTCATCGACCTGGAGCAGGAATAGCTTTCCTGCCTGGCGCAGTTTTACTTTGTTGGTTCGCTGCTGGATGAATTCCATAATTCCCTTGAAAATCTCGGATTCAAAATATGGCGAGTCGGGCCGGTTGATAAAATAGCATTTGACCGACTCATTTTTGACGATAATCTTTTCAAAACCAAATTCGACAGCAACTTTTCGGATACGCACGGTATCAAAAAGGTCAAGCACCTGTTGAGGAATCGCGCCAAATCTATCCGTGAGCTCATCCTGGAATGCCTGGAGCTCTTCTTCGTTTTCGCAGTTGTCAAGTCGTGTATATAAGGACAGCCTTTCGGTGATGCTTTCGACGTATTCGTCGGGAATCAGTATTTCGAGATCGGTATCGATCGTGCAGTCCTGCACATAATCGTCCTGTTTCTTTATCTCTTCCTCGAAAACTTCTTTGAAATCGCTCCGCTTCAATTCCCTGATTGCTTCGTCGAGGATCTTTTGGTACATGTCAAAACCGATTTCCGCCATAAAGCCGCTTTGTTCACCGCCGAGGAGATTTCCCGCGCCCCGGATGTCAAGGTCGCGCATGGCGATCTGAAAGCCGCTGCCCAGGTCGCTGTGTTGTTCCAGTGTCTGCAAACGCTTGCGTGAATCAGCGGGAAGTGTCGCCAGCGACGGCGCGAGCAGGTAACAAAACGCCTTGCGGTTGCTTCGTCCTGCCCTTCCCCTGAGCTGGTGAAGGTCGCTCAGTCCGAACTGGTGCGCGTTGTTGACGATAATCGTATTGACATTCGGAATATCAACGCCACTTTCCACAATATTGGTGCACACAAGTACGTCGTATTTTTTGGCGATAAAGTCAAGAATGTGTTTTTCCAGTTGATGCCCTTCCATCTGACCGTGCGCATAACCAATGCTCAGATCAGGACAAAGTCCCTGGATGATGCCAGCCATCTCAACCAAGCCAAGGACGCGGTTGAATATAAAAAATACCTGGCCGTCTCTTTCGGTCTCGTAATAAATCGCATCGCGTATAAAGTCTTCGTCATAACCACGCAGTTCAGTCTGGATCGGCTGGCGGTTAGGCGGCGGCGTATTGATGATGCTGAGGTCCCGGGCCCCCATCAAGCTGAACTGCAAGGTGCGCGGAATTGGCGTTGCCGTCAGGGTTAGGCAATCTACCGTGGATCTGAGTGTCTTAATTTTTTCCTTATGCGCGACCCCGAACTTTTGCTCCTCGTCCACGACGAGCAGACCGAGGTCTTTGTATTTCACGTCCTTCCCAAGAAGCGCATGCGTGCCGATGACGATATCGATCTTGCCTTCGGCGAGTTTTTTTAGAACTTCCTTTTTTTCAGCTGAAGATTTGAACCGGTTAAGATAGTCGATAGTTACCGGGAAATTGGCGAGTCGCTCACCGAACGTCTGGTAATGCTGAAATGCCAGGATAGTTGTCGGTACGAGGATGGCGGCCTGCTTCCCGTCGAGACAGGTTTTGAATGCCGCACGGATCGCCACTTCGGTCTTGCCAAAGCCGACATCGCCGCACACAAGGCGGTCCATCGGCGTGGGTGATTCCATATCTTTTTTGACATCGGCCGTTGCCTTGCTCTGGTCGGGGGTGTCTTCATATATAAAGGATGCCTCAAGCTCCGTCTGCATATAGTTGTCGGGCGAGTGCGCGAATCCCCTTTGCGCTTTGCGCTGGGCATAAAGCTTGATCAAGTCAAAAGCGATCTCTTTCACTCTTGTCTTGGTCTTATCCTTGAGTTTTTGCCACACATCACTTCCCAGCTTGTTGATCTTGGGAACGCTGCCTTCCTTGCCGCTGTACTTGGCGATCTTGTGCAGTGAATTAATATTGACGTAGAGGATATCGCTGTCCTTATATATAATCCGAACCGCTTCCTGCAGCTTTCCATTGACCTCGATCTTCTGCAGCCCGCTGTAGACGCCGACTCCGTGATCGATATGCGTGACATAGTCGCCGGGTTGGAGTTCGCGTAGCGTCCTTAGTGTTAGCGCTTTGTTTTTGTTATAAGCCTGCTTGACCTTGTACTTGTGATAGCGCTGGAAGATCTCGTGATCAGTATAGCAAACGGTTTTCAAGTCGTCGTCGATAAATCCTTCATGGATCGATTTAACAACGGGCGTGAACTGGATCGCCGAATGGAGATCCTGGAATATGGTATACAGTCTTTCGAGCTGGCGAGGGTTTTCAGCAAAAAGGTAAATCGTATAATGTCTGGATTCCAGCTCCCGCAGGTTTTTAATGAGCAGGTCGAACTGCCGGTTGAACGCAGGCTGCTGGCGGGTATTGAACGAAATCTGGACATCGGCATGCGCGTCACCGTTATAGTGTCCGAATTCGACGCGAATAAACTTTTTCGTTTCGTTCTCCAGTGCTGAAGAGTGCAGGAAATCGTTTTTCGAAAGATCTACCTTTTGAAAAGCTTCGACGTCTTCGTCCTCCGTTTTTGGAACTGCCGCTTTCTTTCTCAGGAACTCATCGAGCTCGGACTGTTC
Organism: Chitinophagia bacterium; assembly: GCA_021324175.1. Taxonomy (GTDB): domain Bacteria; phylum Bacteroidota; class Bacteroidia; order Chitinophagales; family Chitinophagaceae; genus Puia. The sequence continues at coordinate 19,474 of JAJPJP010000408.1, read as the reverse complement.
GATCTCGATTCTTCTTTTGGTAAAATCAATATCCTGGAACCAGATAATGGTATTTTCGGGAATAAAGTCAAAGAGCGAGACTTTATCGTTTTCACCAAATTGGGTTTCAACATTCGGGATAATATGAACCTGGAGCAGTTTTCGTTCACTGAGCTGAGTTTGGGGGTCAAATATCCGGATCGAGTCTATATCGTTACCGAAAAGTTCGATACGGTAAGGCTTTTCGTTGCCGTATGAATATATATCGAGGATTCCGCCCCTTAGCACAAATTGTCCCGGTTCGTAAACAAAATCAGTGCGCTCAAATCCGTAATTAACCAGGTTCTCCATGAGGCGGTTCAAGTCCAGTTCATCACCCGTCTTAATAAAAATCATATTCCCCGAAAGGGTCTCGGGCAATACGACCTTTTCAAAAACAGCTTCAGGGTAGGTGACGAGGATCTTCTTATTGCCACCAGCGCTCCATCGCGTCAGCGTCTCAGTTCGCAACATCACGTGGCTGCTATTGAGTAACGCATAATTTTTCTTATTCCTGAATGAAGATGGAAAATAGAATATGTCGAGACCTCCCGTGAGACTTTCAATGGTGTTGTGAAAATAAGCTGCCGACTCGGCGTCTTCGCAAATCACGATGTGATTGAGCTGGCTCGTAATGCTATGGGTGAATATGGCGCTAATGACAAAGGCGGAAGAGCTGCCATGCAGGCCAGAGAGCGATACCTGCTGAGGTGCGGACATGGTAACCCTGTTCGCCAGCTGAAAAAGGCGGGGAGATTTTTGCCATAAATCTAATAAAACCTCACTGCTCATCCAACTGCAAATATACGACAGATTTGGCGTTTTTGTGATGCTCTTCCTTCGACACTTTAAGCAACCGCCGAAAATAAAAAGTCGTATATACCATGGAGTGGACTGGTGAGATTATCAGTTTCTAATAGGTAGCATCGTAATCAATCGTGAACCTGACATTGGTCATTTTGCCGGGATGCACTTCGACGGGTGATATGTTATTGTAGTTGTCAAAAATGCCGGAATAGAAAAGTGCTTCCTTTTTTGTAAAGAGGGAATAGTGCCCCGGATCCAGCTGAACTTTAAAATAGCCGCTGCTGTCTGACGGAACAGTTGTAATCAGTTTTGTATTAACATTTGAGTAAAAAACAGATTGCCCTTGTCGTTTAACTTGGTTTATATTTGTAAGCCCATAGATGTACAAGGTTGTTTTTATTCCTTTGGGCGGCGGCAGTTTCCTGCCTGGCGACGGCATCTGGTTCCCGGATATATAGTAGATATGCCCTTCGATACCCTGGGTGACGGACGGCTGAGTTCTTTTAAGTGTGGCCGACGCGCAGGAAAGGACTATAAATAAAACCCAGAATAGGTAGAAAATAAATTTATTCATTTACAGTTTATCCGTTGATTATTTCTAATTTAATCTAAAAATGGCTTAATTCCCGCAATATTGATACACCAAATTTTGATTGAGCTCTTGGAAGATAGCGGGTTGATTTGAGAAAACTTTCAGATCGTAAAATCTTCCATAGTTGCCTTGCGGGTTGAAAGTTAATCCTGCATGTGCCAGATCGCGAATCAGTTGAAGAAACTATTTGCATACAGGTCAGAGTTAAAACTTTTCAAAAGTCTGGAACAGACTCTGAATTTCAGATGCCTCGTAGCTTGCTGCCAGGTAGTTCACTAACATTATCAGATAGATCTTAACCAATGTCTATGCCCGGAAGATTTCGCTGCCTGCTGACGATCCTTGTTACTGTTTTTACTGCGACCGCGATAAATGCCCAGACAAAGACAGACATCAATGCTTTGAACCGGATGGCCAACCAGCTCAGGGTCCGGCGACTAAATGAGTACGCACAGGCCCTCCAAATTGCCAAACAAAAAGGCTGGTTCGTTCGAAAAAACACGCTGCGTGGTGGCGTAGTTGCACTTATCGGCGTCGACAAAGGAGGCAATCCCAAATATGTAGGCACGTTCGACAATATCATTGCAGCAGCTACGACTGGCACAAATCAGCTATGGCCTGGAGGCAGCTCTGGGCTGGGTCTTTCAGGGAACTCCCCGGCGGTCAAAGGCAAAATGGCGATTTGGGACGGCGGCCATGCACTAACGACACATGTCGAGCTGGTCGGCAGGATTTCAGTAAAAGATAACGGCGCGGTAAGCGAACATGCTACACATACGACAGGAACCCTGATCGCCACCGGGATCAACCCTGTTGCCAAAGGGATGGCCTTCCAGGATCAGCAGTTGATTGCTTACGATTTTGACAACGATGAAACAACGATGGCGGCCGAAGCACCAAGCCTCGTTGTGTCTAATCACTCTTACGGATTCCTGGCTGGCTCTGGTTGGAGTTATGACGGAACGAACTGGGACTGGTACGGAGATACGACGATAAGTAAATCGCAGGCCTACGGATTCGGCTACTATGACGAGAATGCGCAGATTTATGATTCCATTGCCTACAATGCTCCTTATTACCTGATCAATGTTGCTGCTGGCAATCCCCGGGCATACAATGGACCCGCTGTAGGCGGACTCTACTTATATAACGGCAATCAGTCCATCAAGCGCAGCGCGGCATTAGCCAACAATCCGACTTATACCAGCGTATGTAATACATCGGATGCAAAGAATGTCCTGGTCGTGGGCGCAGTGAACGGAATACCTTCGGGTTATTCTTCTCCATCCGACGTTGTCATGAGTGATTTCAGCGCATGGGGACCCACCACCGATGGCCGCATTAAGCCTGATCTTGTTGCAGATGGCGTGAACGTGACTTCGACGTGGAGCACATCGAATACCGCCTACAGCACGCAAAGCGGCACCTCCATGGCCACTCCCAACGTGACCGGCTCCTTGTTCCTGCTACAGGAATATTACACCAAATTGCACCCGGGCTTTTTTATGCGTTCGGCCACACTGAAAGGCCTTGCGATACACACGGCAGACGAAGCGGGGCCCGCAGAAGGTCCCGACTATCAATTCGGATGGGGCCTCCTGGATGTTGCCAAAGGCGCAAACGTCATTACTTCGTCTTTCAAGCATCAGACCGATACGATTATCGAGGGAGTGCTGAACGGTACCACGAATACTTATAGCTTCACCGCAGTTGCTTCAGGCAAAGGCGCATTGACAGCTACACTCAGCTGGACTGACCCGGCCGGAGAGCCGGTACCGGTAACGGAAGCTTTAACGAATAAAACTCCTATGCTGGTCAATGACCTCGATATGCGGATCACCAGCGGCACAAATACTTATATGCCATGGGTGCTCGACCCAAGCAACCCCGGAAATCCGGCGACCCGTGGTGACAATAGCCTGGATAATGTAGAAAAGGTTACCATTGATAGCGTTACGCCGGGACAGGCTTATACAATAACGATTACCCATAAGGGAAATCTGGACCGGGGGCAGCAGGCTTTTTCGCTGCTGGTCAGCGGGATCGGCGGGCAGGCTTATTGTGCTTCGGGAGCGTCCAGTAGCGCAGGCACTCGCATCGACAGCGTCAATTTCAGCACCATTCAAAATTTGAATCCGCCGGGATGTACGACATATACCAATTATACCAACGTGACGGGCCAGATTCAATCAAACCAGCAAATACCGATTAGCATAACGCTGAGCAGCTGCGATGCAACAACCGCTTCCAGGGTAGTGAAGGTTTGGATTGACTATAATAACAATGGTGTATTTGATGCAAATGAACTGGCGGCAACAAGCCCTGTACTCGCTGGCGGTACAGTCACTTATAATGATATCATCCAGACGCCCGTTGGCCTGACAGTAGGCAACTACACCACGATGCGGATCGTTGCCGAAGAAACGTCTAACCCCGCTACAGTCACACCCTGCGGCGCTTATGGAAACGGGGAGACCGAAGATTTCCGAATCCAGGTTATCAGCCCGGCAAACGATGTTGGGGTTTCGGGCCTGCAATCACCAGGAGGCAGTAATGGCATCACCTGCGCAGATCCTGCGGCGCTTGTCACCGTAACGATCAAGAACTACGGTAACGTCGTGCAAACCAATGTGCCGGTGACGACAGTGGTAATGAATGGCGCCACGACTGTGGCTATTTTCTCGACGATATGCCCCGATTCTGTGCTACCGGGGAGCAGCGTCGATTACACCTTCCAGCCGACATTCCCGGCCCTGGCAGGGAACACTTACACCTTTGTCAGCTACACCTCGCTGGCCACCGACCAGCAGGCATCCAATGATACGAATACGACAGTTATCGCGATCAGCTCGACGGGTGATTCTGCAACGGGCAAGGCCGAGCTTTGTGGTGCAGACAGTGTTTTCTTTAATGCGTCGCCCGCCGACAGTAACGACCTCGCCTTCTGGTATGACAGCGCGAATGGCGTAAACCCGATCGCAGTCGGTAATCATACCTCTTCGAATGTGATCACGCAGAATCATCAATATTACGTGGGATATAATTCAGGGACACTTACGGTAGGACCAGCCAACAAAATGGTTTTCCCCAACGGTGGCTACAATGCTTTTGTCGGCAATTTCGTGACGTTCACGAACACTGTGCCGCTCACGATAGAGAGCGCCCGATTATATATCGGGCACAGCGGTACGATAACCTTTACCGTCGCCGATATTTCCAACCTGGATACGACGACGGGCTCTTTTGAGTACCTGCCTTATTCGGCGACTACGTTAAACGTATACCCCACGACGCCGGACCCGGTGGCTCCAGGCACAAGTATCAACCCTGCGGAAGATACGGGTGCCGTTTACCTGCTCAACCTGCAGGTCCCCGTGACGGGCACGCACGCCATCATCATTGATTGTGAAAATGGCGCCGACATATTCAGGAATAATATGATTAGCTCGAACCCTTACCCGCTGGGTATTCCCTATACGTTCCAGATCATCGGCAACAGTGCGTTAAGTACCAGTAATCCGTTGCTATACAGACAGTATTACTATTTCTTCTACAATATGAAACTGCAGTTGAATAATTGTCCGGGCGCAAGATCACCTGTCGTTGCTAATCCATCAGCCGCACCGACGATCACCGCTAACGGGAACATTTTGACAAGCTCACCTGCAAGTGCTTATCAATGGTACCTGAACGGCCAGCCATTGCCCAACGAGACCAACAAGACGGACACGGCCTATGTTGGAGGATCATATACGGTGGACGCGACAGACAGCATCGGTTGCACGCAGATGTCCAATGCGATAACTTATGAGGCCAAAGGCGGCGCAGGGTCAATAAACCTCACAGCGACCCCAAACCCGAACAACGGCACGTTCCAGCTGCAATTTGCCATAGGTGCGACCGCCAACGTGACGGTGGAAATGTATAATTCGATCGGTCAGCGTGTATACCAGCAGGAATACCCCAATTTCCTTGGGTTGTTCAACCAGACAATGAGCGTGGGCTACCTTGCGGGAGACATTTATTACATCAAAGTGTGGGTTGGCAGCCAGTCCTACCTGCAAAAAGTCCTGATTACCCGAAAGTAGCGAGGCTACCTGTAGGCGCGAGCGATAGAATACGCAAAATAGTTTTAATTGAAAAGAAAATAATAAGTTCGCGACTGATTGCTTGCCAGCAATGGCGAACTTAGGGGGCGGATACAAGATATCTGCCCCTTTTAATGGATCCAAGGCAGGCAGCAATTTTTTTCACTTCTTTAATTATTGGTACCTTAATTCAAATTATTAGCACTTGCCCCTGCAATGGCAAACCGGAAAGGTGATCAGGATCGAGAATGAGACGAATAACACAAGGCGCTACTGGATCGAGATTCCGGGTGTTGAATCGTTCGATTTTGAACCGGGACAGTTTGTAACACTCGACCTTCCGATTCATGAGAAGCCGACGAGACGCTGGCGTAGCTACTCTATCGCTTCCTGGCCTGACCGCACCAACGTGATTGAGCTGGTCATCGTTTTGCTGGAAGGGGGCGGAGGGACTCACTACCTTTTCAGCCAAATCGATATCGGCAGCGAGCTTAAGCTTCGCGGACCACTGGGGGTATTCACGCTGCCCGAGCCTATCGATCGCGACCTTTTCTTTATTTGCACGGGGACAGGCATTGCACCATTTCGGGCCATGGCCCATCATATACTCAATCACCAGATCGAGCACCAGGAAATCTACCTGATCTTCGGTTGCCGGAAATTCGGAGACGCCCTTTACCGCTCCGAAATGGAGCAGCTGGACAACAGGATGAACAATTTTCATTACATCCCCACTTTCTCACGCGAAACACCCGATGATATAAACAGGCTGGTGCATACGGGCTATGTTCACGCCATCTACGAAGAAATCTGCAACAACAATGCAACGTTGAAAATTGAGGAGAACATCCGTGTCGTTAAGCCCGCCAGTTTCTTTCTCTGTGGCTGGAAGGCCATGATCGATGAAGCAAAGCAAAGAATAATCTCACTGGGTTATGACAGGAAAAGCATCCACCAGGAGCTTTATGGCTAGGAACCTAGGCCTGCTTGCTGAGCAGGGTGTTGTAAACGACCGTCAAAGCTTCATTTTTTTCCGGAACCAGGTCTTTGCCAAGCAATTTTTTCCGCAGGCCAATGTCGGCAGGATTCTCGGACTTTTCCATTTTTGGCACGCTTTTGAGCTTTACCGCAGGTTCATTGGGAAGGTACATTTTAAGCTCAAGCGCGACATAATCTTTTTGCATCTCGAGAATCTCGTGATGACTTCTCCTGATCTCTTCGTCGAGCTCCTGAACCCGGGACCGCAATTTTGAAAGCTGTGCAGACCTCAGTAAGAAACCTGCGGCCGAAGCAGCAAAAACGATCCCTGAAAGCGTCATCACATTAGGAGTAATCTCCAGCACAAGCATAGTGGTACATTTTAGGCTAATTAAGAAATCCTGTCCGACTTACACATCCATTGTTTTTTGAAAGGGAGAAAAAATGCAGGCGGGTATATCCGGCATACTTCGCCTTACAAACTAAGTTAGATGATTGGCAAGCCGATCAGGAAAGAAGTTTTTCCACAATACTTTTGATACTGTGAATATGTACGCGTTCCTGTTGCATGGAATCACGATGACGAATCGTGACTGTGCTGTCCTCCTTGGTCTGGTGGTCCACTGTCACACAAAATGGCGTGCCTATCGCATCCATGCGGCGATAACGCTTGCCGATCGTATCCTTTTCCTCGTAGAAACTGCGAAAGGCATTCTTGTTTTCTTCCATGATCTGTCTCGCAATCTCTGGGAGGCCGTCCCTTTTTACCAAAGGCAGGATCGCAAGTTTGACAGGCGCAAGCTTCGGTGGGAGTTTCAGTACGACACGGTCGTCTTTTTTTTCAGTCGTGCTCAAATCTTCTTCGGTGTAGGCCTCACTGAGCACCATGAGGATCGTGCGATCGAGACCAATCGACGTTTCAATCACATAAGGTATATAATTGCCATAAGGCTTTCCGCCCGCATCTAGTTCATTGTCGAAATACTGCATCTTCTTTTTGCTGTACTCCTGGTGATTGCGCAAATCAAAGTCCGTGCGTGAGTGAATGCCTTCAACTTCTTTAAATCCGATCGGGAATTCATACTCGATATCGCATGCCGCATCGGCATAGTGGGCAAGTTTAACATGATCATGAAACCTGTATCGTTCCTTCGGGATTCCAAGACTCAAGTGCCAGCGCATGCGCTCTTCTTTCCAGAACTCATACCATTCTTTCTGGGTACCCGGGCGAATGAAAAATTGCATTTCCATTTGTTCGAACTCGCGCATCCTGAAAATAAACTGCCTCGCCACGATCTCGTTCCTGAACGCTTTCCCTATTTGCGCGATTCCAAACGGGATCTTCATTCGTCCCGTCTTCTGCACGTTCAGGAAATTCACGAATATTCCCTGCGCAGTCTCCGGGCGCAGGTAGATTTCATTAGCTTCTTCGCTGACAGAACCGAGCTGCGTCGAAAACATCAGATTAAATTGTCTTACGTCGGTCCAGTTGCTTGTGCCGCTGATCTCGCATATAATCTTGTTTTCTTCGATCAGCCTTTTGAGACCTGTGAAGTCATCTTTAGCGAGAAGCGCATCCATGCCATCGAGCAAGGACTTCGCTTCGTCGCGCCGTCCCGTCTCTGTCAATTCATCCGCATGCTTTTCGATCAGGTGATCGACGCGGTACCGCTTTTTGCTGTCCTTGTTATCGATCATCGGGTCGCTGAAATTGTCAACGTGGCCGCTGGCTTTCCAGGTTGTCGGATGCATGAAAATGGCGGCGTCAATGCCCACAATGTTTTCGTGCATTTGAGTCATGCTCTTCCACCAATAGTCTTTGATATTTTTTTTTAGTTCGCTGCCCCATTGTCCGTAGTCATAGACCGCGCTCAGGCCGTCATAGATCTCGCTTGAAGGAAAAATGAAGCCATATTCTTTGCAATGGGATATTATCGACTGGAACCTGCTTGTCTCATTTGCCATAGTGGCCGCAAAGATAGTTTTTAGCCCCTAATAAAACCAGCTCCCGCATTTGCTGATCCAAGCGAAATATAGTGGCAATTAATGTCGTGTCGGCAGTCTTATTTTGACAGCAGATTTAATGCTGAACTCATTTTGTCATCAAGACGAATTCTCAACTCGCAGTGCCGGAACCATCGATATTTGTCATATTCAGGATTATCAAGTCTTGCTTAAAATTCTCCGAATTTGGTATTGAGTTCCCTGGACGCAAAAATTAAGACATTTGCTACGTCTTGAAATTCAGTAATTTAAAAATTCGTGAGCCGAATAATAATTGAGATATGGTTTATTGCCTTTCGAAATGCAAGTCTAAGCAATATCCACTTCCAGTATTTTTGCCAAACCTTAAGCTGAGCCATGGCAGATCCTGTTGAATTCAAACAAAAAAAAGTGCCGATGATGGAGCGGTTCGGCACATATTATTTGAACGTTCTTGGTAAACGCGAATTCGGCCACCACGTTTTTGACTTTACGGACGAAGAACTCCATGAAAAAATTAAGAAAATCACGGCTAAGGGTATCTTTTTCTCGGCATTGGCAGGGCTGGTTTGTGTGTGGCCCACGATATTTGTCGACCAGCTGAAACAACATGAACGCTGGCTCGTCCATTACGCCTGGACCTATGGAACAACCTTGTTATCTGTCGCTCTCGAATTTTATCTGCTCTTTGTCATCGCAATCAAGACGGTTCATGAGGTCAGCGAGCTGATTAACATCCACGCACACAAGAAGGATATTTTTCTGGAAGGTCCGTTTAATGTGACGAATATTCTCGCCCGCGCCGCCCTGGAACTTCCTGATCCCGAAATGCGCATCCTGGGGATCGATCCCTTTGAGAAAGTTTCCAAACGGAACCTTTTGATTCTTGGATTACTGTACAAAGTCAGGATTCTTTTGACGAATCTCATTTTGAAATTCATCCTGCGTAAAACAGTCGGCGATATGATCTGGGGATTTTCAATAAACTATGTGGCCCTCCCGGTGGAATGTTTTTGGAATGGGATGGTCATTTACAGGGTAGTAAAGGAGGCAAGATTGCGTCTTTTTGGTTTCGCGCTTAGCAACCATATCGCCGAAAATTTGGTGCAGGACCATATGATCAACAAACTTTCGCCCGAGGCAAAATCAGGATGCATGCGTGCGATTGGGAATGCGGTCGTGATGGCGCGCAATTATCACCCGAACATGATCATTTTGTTGCTCCGCTTCCAGGAACTCTTAAAGATCGGCGAAAATGACCATTTTGATGATTGGGACCTGTTCCTGGAAAATTTAAAAAAGGTGAATGACATGGAAAAGAATTTCTTGCTCAATCTATTTACGATCGCCATTTCTTTTGATGGGAAAATATCGCACTTCGAAAAGTCGGCTGTCAAGGAGGCTTATGGCATGTCATACTCGGTTTACCATCCGCGCCTCACGCAATTGATCGATCACCTGCATCATGGCAGACTGCACGCGGCGGCAGCGCTATGCCACCTGGATTTTTCTCCGGATTGAATTGTTTCAAAGCTTTTTATTTTCGCGGTGCCGGTTTGAATCGCGCATATTTTTTTTCTCAAAATTTTTTTGAAGCGCTTCTGTCAGATCGGTATTCGTCTGGTTGGCAATGCAAATCAGGACCCACATCACGTCAGCTAACTCATCAGGAAGATTTTTTCCCTCATCAGATTCCTTGAAAGACTGATCGCCATAAATGCGACTCATCAGGCGCGCAACTTCGCCCACTTCCTCAGTCAGTATCGCCATATTCGTAAGTTCATTAAAATACCTGACTCCCGTGGTGCGTATCCATTCATCAACGGCTTTTTGAGCCTCGCGGATGGATATTTCTTCGGTTGACATATGCTGGATTGAAGCGTTATAGGATGATTTCGCCTTCGAGGTAGGTTATTGCATTGCCGCCAATCAACACGCGGTCGCCTGCTAAAGTGCAGTCCAGGTAGCCTCTTCGCCTCGACAATTGAATCGCCGTCATGCTGTCCTTCCCTAGTTTGCTGGCCCAGTAGGGTGTCATGGCCGTATGAGCGGAACCGGTCACTGGATCTTCGTCGATTCCTGACTGCGGGAAAAAGCAGCGCGAAACAAAATCTGCAGAATCGCCTTTCGCCGTCACAATCGTGCCCCGTGACTCCAGTTGGTTGAGAAGACCGAAATCGGGTAAAAGATTTTCTATCTCCGCCTGGTTGTTGGCAACGACCATATAGTCAAATGATGACCTGTAAACGGCAACCGGCCGGATAGAAAGGGCGTTTGCGAATTTATTGGTTTCTTTTACTTCCGTTAGCGTATCAGCGGGGAAATCCAGGAGCAGCTTGCCGTTATCGGTTTTTGTAACGTGGAGTGGACCGCTTTGCGAGTGAAAGGTGATCTTCTCTTTAGGATAAAACAAGTGGTTAAAATAAATATGGGCTGAGCCTAGCGTTGCATGGCCGCAAAGTTTTACTTCGACAGTCGGTGTCATCCAGCGAATCGAAAAGTCTTCTCCTTCCGGCACAACAAAAGCGGTCTCGGCAAGATTGTGCTGGGCCGCGATTTCCTGCAAAATCGAATCATTTAGCCAGTTTTCGAGCAAAACAATAGCCGCAGGGTTTCCACCAAACGGTGTCTCCGCAAACGCATTAACGACAAATACTGGTACATTCATGTTTTATCAGTTATTCCCTGTTTTTTGAGTCGATCATGATCGTCACCGGACCGTCATTGACCAGTTCCACCTTCATATCTGCGCCAAATTCGCCGGTATGGATTTTCTTCCCAAGCAGTTCTCCCAGCTTTTGAATCAACTTCTCATAAACCGGAACGGCGATTTCCGGTTTGCTTGCGCGCAGGTAGGAGGGCCGATTCCCTTTTTTGGTAGAAGCGTGGAGGGTAAACTGGCTGACGAGCAAAATGTCGCCGCAAATATCTTTTATGGAAAGGTTCATGACGCCCCTTTCATCATTAAAAATCCTGAGGTTGATAATTTTCCCGCTTAACCATTCGATGTCTTCATCGTCGTCAGGATCCTCGATGCCGACCAAAACCAAAAAGCCGGTTTGGATACCAGACTTTACGGTGCCGTCAATCGTAACTGAAGCCCTCCTAACACGCTGAATAACTGCCCGCATGAGCCGCTGCGAAATTTTTGAATTACTTTTAGAATATGAAGATAGACGTTTCAAAAGAGATTTCATTTAAGACCGCCCGAAGCGGCGGCAAAGGAGGCCAGAATGTAAATAAAGTGGAGACGATGGTGGAAGGAAATTTTCACTTAGCGAGTTCGATGGTCCTTTCTGACGCGCAAAAAGTACTGGTTCTCGAAAAGCTCGCAAACCGGATCAATGCGGAAGGATATCTTCAAACTCGGTCGCAAGTGCATCGGTCGCAACTTGCAAATAAAGAAGAGGTCATCGATAAAATGAATTTGATGATCGAAAATGCACTCCGGAAAAGAAAGAAACGGCTGGCGACTATGCCCACCAGAACCTCGAAAGAAAAACGAATCGAATCGAAAAAAAGGCAGGCCGAAACAAAACAATTCCGCAAAAGAATCGACAAGAGCGATTATTAGCAGCTATTTCCGCTTAGCAATCAGCGCATCGAGCGTTGACTGCTGTTTTGCCACTTCCTGTTGCCGCGTATCCTGCTCCTTCTTGTTGTCATCAAGGTCCAACTGTGTGTTACGCTGCTTTTTTTCAAGGCTGGTCTGATCATCCAGCAGCTTGGTGAGTTTCTTGTTGGCTTTTTTTGCCGCCTCCGCATCCTGGTTAACCGAATTTTGAACAATTTGCGACTGTGTGGCCTGGTCAACCTTGTTCTGGTTCAGTTCATCCTGAAGCTTGCGAAGTTTTTTTTCCAGGTCGCCCTGCTCATTTTTCAGGTTATTGTATTTTTTCTGCGCTTTCTTCAGGACCTCCTGTTGGGCGTTAATTTGCACTTCGAGATCATATGCCCCGATGAAGGGAGAGAGATTATTGAGAAATGCTTTGGCCTTATCCGGCTGCGGATTAAATGCTGAGTCCTTCACCGGAATTTCGCTGTTCAGCGGCGCGGCAAAAAGAGAAATTACGGATATATCCTTTTCCTTCTTCTTCCGCTCCACTTTGAAATAAAGGTCGCAGGCATTGGCGTCGGCACTGTCCAGTTTGGCCCCCCGATAGACGGTGAACCCCTTGGAACTCGAATTTTTTGTTCCGTGCTTTGACATATAGTCCTTGATGGCGTCCTCCGACACGTCCTGTGGGTAGGCCAATTCAATACTGGCCACCGAAATGCTGGACTTCTGATAGTCCAGTTTGCTGTCATATGCCTGCTGGGATCTGGCGCAAAGTGCAGCCGCCAACAAAAGAAAAAGCATGGTAAAATTCTGTTTCATAGCAATTAAGTTTTTATTATAACAATATAATCCTGACGATTGAGTTTTGCTGCGGACAGCAAATATATTAAGAGAAGGCTATTTTTGTCTATTAAATCCTGATTTTTGAGCAGCATAAAGAAACTGGCAGGTCAAACTGTCTGGTATGGTGCAAGCACCATTTTCTCGCGGTTTTTGAACTACCTGCTTACCCCCTACCTGACCTACAAGCTGTCGCTCTCGACTTATGGTGAGATGAACCTGGTTTATGCTGCGATTCCGTTTCTGAATACGGTTTTTCTTTATGGGATGGAGACAGCCTATTTCCGGTATATCCAGAAAGATGAGCACAAAAACCAGATCTACAATACAGCGTTTATCTCGATTTTTATTTCCACGATCCTGTTTACGACGCTGATGATCGTATTCAATCACCAGTTTGCAGCAGCCATCTCTGTCAAAGAACATTATGATTATATTACGCTGAGTGCCTTTATTATCGCGTTTGATTCTCTTTCAGCCCTGCCTTTTGCAAAGCTGCGGCAGGAAGGCCGGCCTGTGAAGTTCGCTGTAATTAGGGTGACCGGAATAGTTTTGAATATCAGTCTCTTATATTTTTTTCTTACAATATGTCCCCAACTTGTCAAAAAGAATCCTAACAGCATCGTTCAGCTGGTTTATTACAAAAACTTCGGCCTTGGTTATGTTTTTGTCGCCAATGTCGCGCAGTCTTTTTTCCAGTTCATCGCGCTTTCTAAAGAGTTTTTTCAGTTTACCTGGAACTTCAGTTATGTGTTATGGAAGGAAATCATGGCTTACTCACTTCCGCTGACCATCGCGGGATTCGCGGGGATGATCAACGAGACTTTCGACCGCATTATGCTAGGCTGGTGGTACCCGTCCGCATCCGAGGAGGTGGTGCGCGCGCAGGTGGGAGTTTACGGCGGCTGTTATAAGTTATCGATTTTGATCTCGCTTTTCATCCAGGCCTTCCGCATGGGCGCGGAACCTTTCTTTTTTAAACAGGCGACGCAGGATAACGCCCAAAAAGTGTATGCACGGGTGATGAAGTTTTTTGTCATCACCATTACCCTGATGTTCCTGGTGGTGGCTCTCTATCTCGACATCTGGAAATATTTCCTTCGAAACCCGAAAATCTGGGTTGGACTCCGGGTTGTGCCCATCCTGTTATTTGCGAACATGTTTCTCGGAATCTATATCAATCTCTCAATCTGGTACCGTCTTTCGCGAAGAACGACTCCCGGCGCAATCATCACGCTGATCGGTGCAGCGATTACGTTGGTCATCAACTATGTCTTTATTCCGAAATACAGCTATATGGCCTGTGCCTGGGCCACGTTTCTTTGTTATGGCAGCATGATGGTGATTTCATATTTATGGGGACAAAGGGCCTACCGGATTCCTTACGCGACGAAAAAGTTGGTCGCTTATCTGGTGATCGTCTCCGTCCTTTATTTCGTTCATCACTTTGTTACGCAGTTATGGCCCAACCACTGGTTCAGCGTCGGGCTGGCCAGTCTGTTCACCGCCGCGTATGGCCTCTTTATATTACAGGTAGAGAAAAGGGAATTCAAGAAGCTTCCATACTTCGGGAGGCTGGTAGGCAGCGTAACCTAATTCAAAAACGGATTGTTCAATTTTTCAAAACCAATGGTTGTCGTGCCGCCGTGGCCGGGATAAACGGTTGTTTTGTCCGGCAGGGTAAACAGCTTTTCTCTGATACTGGCGAGCAAAGTCTCATGATCGCCGCCAGGAAGGTCTGTGCGTCCGATGCTCTGACGAAAAAGAACATCGCCGCCAATGACGAAATCCTGCGCCTGGCAGTAGAAGCAAATGCTGCCTGGCGAATGGCCGGGCGTGAAGAGGACTTCCAGGTCATTATCTCCGAGACTGACTCGATCACCCTCCCGCAGGAAAATCAGTTCGCCGCGATAGTTTTCAAATGGCATTCCCCAGCCAAGTCCCGAAGTGGGTGCGAAATCCAGGACTGCTTTTTCCTTTTCATGAATATGCAGCGTGAGATCCCACGTGTCGTGAACAAACTTGTTACCGAATACATGGTCAAGGTGGCAGTGTGTATTCAGAAGAAGCCGCGGTGCCAGTTTTTGTTCTTCGATAAATTCCTGGAGAGTATGCCTTTCATTACCAAAATAACAACCCGGATCGATGATACAACAGGCATCCTTATCGTCATAGAGGACGTATGTATTTTCCTGTACCGGATTGAATGTAAAGCTTTGAATGTTAATCATACTTCGACGTTTTCAGATCAAAATGAATTTCACCGATAAAAGGGATTTGTTTTACCTTTAAAAATTCAAAGAATGGATATGTCAGATTTCCAGCTTAAGTTACGACAAAAGCATTTTTTTTTAGTCCTCACCTCTGCGATTTGCCTCTTTTTTCAAACATCAGCCCAGGTTAACACGGTGGAATTCGGGAAAAACCGACTGCAATTCAAGAAGTTCAAGTGGAAATATTACCAAACTCAAAATTTCAATACTTACTTTTATGAAAACGGCCAGCCGATCGCGAAATTCGTGGCGCAGCTGGCAGAAAAAGAATTACCAGGGATCGAGCAGGTGGCCGAATATGGACTCCAACGCCGCGCAAACCTCGTCGTTTACAACACTTTTGATGACATGCAGCAGTCCAATATCGGACTCAACCTGGACTGGCAGACGACCGGTGGCATTACAAAGCTCGTTAACAACAAAATCGTTCTCTATTATTCCGACGATTACAACAAAATGCGGATCCAGGTCAGGGAGGGACTGGCAAGAATCCTGGTGGAGAATATTTTATTTGGCGACGACCTGGGGGAATTTGCGACCAACCAGGCGTTGCTTGACCTTCCCGAATGGCTGACAAACGGGTATATCAGTTACATCGGCGAGGCTTGGAGCACAGACCTGGATGACCAGCTAAAATCTGCGATTTTGTCAGGCCGTTACAATAACTTCTACCAGCTTGCTTTTGAAAAACCAGATCTCGCGGGACATGCGTTCTGGAAATACATTGCCGACAGGTACAAAAGGGAAAATGTTACCTATTTTCTATACCTCGCCCGCGTCTATCGCAGCCTAAACAATGCGTCACTGAGGATTTGCAAAAAAAAATTCAAGGAAGTATTGAAGGATTTCATGAATGAGGAGAGTGATAAGTATGAAAAGGACATTCGCGGCCGCAGAAACATACCAAAAGGTACGGTCACCGTGGTCGAAGAAGTGAATAACAACAAGGACTTTTTCAATTTCGCGCCAAACCCTGCGCCACGCAGCCAGACCTATGCTGTCGTAGAATACCGGCATGGAATGTATGAAGTTGTTCTCCATGAAAACTTTATTAACCGAAAGGTTCTATTAAAAAATGGAGTCCGTTCTTACGACAATGAGCGCAATCCCCACTATCCGCTCATCGCCTGGGACGGCAAAGGAACCAGGCTCGCAGTAATTTACTGGTCACGTGGAAAGACAAAACTCTTTGTTTACGATGTCATCAAACGATATAAACCCATCGTCCAAGACCTTACGATGTTTGATCAGGTCGAGGACGCCAAGTACATGCTGAATGATAACACGTTGCTGTTGAGCGCGGTGAAAAAAGGCCAGTCAGATATTTTCGTCTATAAGATGGATTCGCAGGATGTAGAACAGATTACCAACGATGTATATGACGACCTCGACGCGACTTTTGTTTCCTTCCCCGGCAAAACAGGAATTATCTACTCGTCCAACCGTCCTTCTGCAACGGCACCAGGAGGCGACTCGGTGCTGCCATCGGATCACCACTACAATATTTTCCTGATCGACAACTGGAACAAATCCGAGTTTAAACAAATATCACAGCTCACGCATCTCAAATATGGCGACGCACGCTATCCAACGCAGTATAACAATTTTCATTTCACTTTCGTCAGCGATGAAAACGGGATCAATAACCGTTATGCAGGCTTCTTCACGACCCAGCGCGCGGGCATCGATACGGTCTACCGGGTTGGCGACGAGGTGCTGCGGAACCCCGATCCCAAAGAATTGGATTCCGTTCTTGCAGCGAATAAGAAAACCGAACCGGATACGATGTTCGCTTTTGCCATTACAAAGGATTCAGCCTATTCATTCCCGCTGACGAATTATCAAAGCGGCCTGAAAGAAACCAAAATCGCAGGGGACAACGGCCTGGTCAGCGAAGTGCGTCAGGAGGGGGATTTGAAGTTTCTTTACAAGCTAAAAGTTGATGATGCCATTTTGAAAAGAAGAAATATTAATGCGACAATGACGGA
Organism: Chitinophagia bacterium; assembly: GCA_021324175.1. Taxonomy (GTDB): domain Bacteria; phylum Bacteroidota; class Bacteroidia; order Chitinophagales; family Chitinophagaceae; genus Puia. Next base: position 2,348 of record JAJPJP010000408.1, on the reverse strand, counting down.
TTATCGCAAACAGACCATTCTCAATGCGAAGGTAAGCGGAGGCGAAGCGTTAAGATTCCAGGTGAGCAAGCCAACGCCGACCTTCATTCAGACCGATACGGCAACAAAAAAACCGCAGGACTTTTTCCAGAGCGAATTTGACAAAGAGCCGAAAGATACTTCGGCAAAAGCCAAGGTGGTTGCCGTTGTACCGAAAGTCGAAGAAAAGGAGGCGCCGAGGGCAACAGAAGAAGAATCTACACTTAAGAAGGCGAAGCTTTTGAATTACAAGCTCAAGTTCTCAGTTGATAATTTTACGGCCGGCTTCAACAATGACGTCCTGGTCAATCAGTACCAGCCTTATTCAGGCTCGCTGCCCGTAAGCCTCAACGGCGTCGATGCATTTAGCGGAATGTTCAAAGCTTCCGTCTTTGACCTTTTTGAGGATATCCGTTTCACGGGCGGTTTCAGGCTGCCTTTCTTCAGTGGCACCAGCAACCAGATTCCCGTGAGTACAAACGGCAATGTATTTACGCCAAGCACGGCCTCGTTTTTTGACGGCAGCAGCGAATGGTTTGCGCGTATTGATTATTTGAAAAAGATGGTTGACTTCTCGCTGATCTATTACCGCCAGACACAGGTGGGCACAGCCCAGATAACGAACGGCGACAGCGCTGTCGTTGGCCTTGGATTTGGCAATGCAAAAGCATACGACAATCTCTACGAAGCGGTCATCAAATATCCGTTTGACAAAGTTAGGAGCCTTCGCCTTTACCTCGGCGCGCGGACCAGCAAGTGGGTTCTCCAACCAGTCGGTGATTTTGGAGCGGACACCATACTGCTGAAAGCGCAGGATGTCAATAAAGAAACATATGCCGTTTCACGCCTCGAATATGTTTATGACAATACGATCCTGAAAGCTACTAATATCTGGAACGGGTTGCGCTATAAATTCTACATGGATTTTGATGTGCAGGTGAATCAGCCGCAATATAGTGGCGAAGGGCGCAAAATGTTCAACTTTGGATTTGATGCTCGTAACTATTATCCAATATATCGCAACCTGATTTGGGCAGTTCGTGCGGCGGGCGATTTTTCCTGGGGCAACCAGAAGGTCATTTATTACCTCGGCGGCACCGACGGATGGCTCTTCCCCAAAGCAAACCAACAGCCTTCCCCGCAGGATCCATCATATGCGTTCCAATCGCTCGCCGTCAACCTGCGCGGGTATAACCAGAATGTAGCCAACGGAAATAACGATATCATTATTAATAGCGAAATCCGTCTGCCGGTATTCACCACGCTCTTTAACAAACCGATCAACAACGCATTCCTCAGAAACTTGCAAATCGAACAATTCATAGATCTGGGAACCGCCTGGAACGGCACTTATAACAGCCTGGGTCGGCCGACGATCACTTACACAGGCGACAATCCCGGTTTAAGTGTGCTGATCAGGGCCGGGGGTATCGGGCCTTTTGCCGGCGGTTATGGATTCGGTATTCGGAGCACACTGCTTGGATACTTCCTGCGCCTGGATGCCGGCTGGCCGATGAATAATTTCTTTGGCGGCGGCCCGACCTGGTATTTCTCGATGGGAGTGGACTTCTAAAAGGCCGAGCAGACCCGACTCCGCCGAAGACTCTTAATCCAATTTTTTTTTGAGAATCGCTTATTCCGTTCTGAGCAATTTCACGGGATTGGTTCTTACTGCCTGCCAGATCCTCACGCCGGTCGTGAGGGCTGAGACACTCAGAACCAGGCAAATTGAAACCCATAACGTCGAACCAGGGATGCCCACATTCACCTTGAAGATCTGGTCAAGCAATGATTTAGTCATTGACCATCCTCCATAAATTCCCAGCAGGCAACCTGCAATGACGATCCAGAAATACCCTTTATTGATCAGGAGGTAAATGTCGAGCGGTCTTGCTCCTACGACCTTCCGCAAAGCAATTTCGCGCATGCGTTTAAGGAGCGTCAGTGACAGCAGCGCGAAAAGGCCTGCCGTTGTGAGAATCACGGTGATAACGGACATTCCCATGAAGATGGATGCGATTGCAGTGCTGACATTATACGCGTTGACGGTCACCTGGTCCTGGTAAAAAGCATTGAAAGGCTCCGTGGGGAAAAGCTTTTTCCACGTAAGTTCTGCGGTCTGGTATACATTTTTCAAGTCGGAAATATTCGACTGTATGACAAGACCGTTCATAGCTTCCGGCGGAAGTAGTTTAAAAGCGACGGGCTCGGCCGGATCGAACAAGGTCAGCGGATGAAAATCTTTCAGGACCCCGACAATCATACAGTCGCTTGTGTCGATGCGAACGGTCTTGCCAATGGCTTTTTCTGGCGTCAAGCCAAAAAGTGCC
>JAJPJP010000250.1 GCA_021324175.1 Chitinophagia bacterium | reverse complement strand
TCTGAATTTCGTGGGCGATTCCGGCGGTGAGTTCTCCCAGTGAGGCCATTTTTTCAGATTGGATCAGCTGAGCCTGGGTAGATTTTAATTGTGCGAGCGCACTTTGAATTTCTAGCTTTTGTCTTTCAAGCAAAGAAATGGACTTTTTCTTATAAACATTTCGGCGCCACAAGCCGCCCGCAACGATGGCCAGTATCAATAACCCACCTAAAAGCAAATAGATGTTCAGGCGGCTCCTGAATTTCAATTGAGATTGTTCCAAGGCGTGTTGCAGTTCCTGCTGGTGCATCTGTTCATTAAAGGCAAAGCTTTGAGCATCTCTCGTTTTCTGCTGATTGAACAGACTGTCATTGGTAATCCTGTTCAACTTATGGTACTCTATTGATTTTAGGGGATCAATGGTTTCATACAAATCGGCCAAGAGTCCGCTGGCCCTGTAAATTCCAGGCTCATAAGGGATACTTTCGGACAACTCCAATCCTTTTTTTGCATAATATATGCTCGAATCATCAAGTTGAATTAGTTGAAAGACTTTTGCCAGGCTGACGTAATTATCTGCGACATCTTTGTTTGCTGGATTTGAAAACCTGAGTCCCCGCCTGAAATAATACAAGGCCGAATCATTTTGTCCCTTTGCAGCGTAGGCACTCCCCAATACCAGCAAACTCCAGGGTCCGTCGGCATTGTGCGATATCAGCGCATAAAACAAAGCCGAGTCAGGGTTAGTTCTCAGATAACAGATGCTGATTCCGTCGTAGACAACGCCAAAAAATTGATTTTTTGACCAATTGGAACTGCCCAAATGCACCTTTCCATTATCTGGAAGTGCATGCAGCAGGGTGACGCATCTAAACTCGTAAATCAAGGCTTCGCCATAATCGCCCTGGTCCCTGTAATTTTCGCCGATACAAAATAAGGCCAGGGCAATGGCGCTGGAATCGTTTAATCTTTGGCAAAGGTCCAAAGCCTTATACCCAGCCTTGAGTGCGCCAACATAATCGCCCAATTGGATCAAAATTCGTCCTAAAATATCATCGCTCACTGCCTCACCAAGCGGGTAATTGATATCCAGAGACATTCTCAATGCACGTTTTGTATAGGCTAATGCGGAATCCGGCTTAGAAAAAACATACAAATAATAAAAGCCAAGATCCAATAGCCTTCTCACTTGAAGTGTATCGTCTTTACCCGAGTCAATGAGCTGTTGAAGGCTGTCGATATAATTACTTTTCACCTTGGACGCACCGCCGGCTAACATCAATTGCGCTATCGTATCCCCGGCATTTGCCGGTTTATACCTCCCACTCACTTTTTTGGGTCCGCTGCTTTGGGCAGCGCCGGTAACCCATGCAAATGCAAGCAATCCTACGATAAGCGTCTTCTTCATAGGTCAGTGCATTTAGCAAGCAAGATAAATCGACAATTTACGAGGTAGAAGATCCTGCTGGAGTTGCCAAACTCCCGGCTATATGAATCCGGCGAAGTTGCAAAAAATGGTGTTCTCAAATGGTATTCCATAAGCAGGCCTGGTTAACTGGCTTTTTTTGCGTTGGCGACCAATTACGAATGTGAATTAAAAGGTAAGTTTTTTGTAAATAAGAATGAAATCTGCCGACTGAGTGGTTACGAGCGAGCAGACAGGTTAGCTGGGATACATGAAGAACCCATGTTTTTTATTGCAAAAGCTGTTCCGGCAAGAGGCAACGCCATTGCGAGCGTGAGCAGGGTGCATCCTCTGAGAATTACTGCATAAATCCTTTCACTTGTTAACCCAGGTTATCGTTGAATGGGCTGTCCGCATCTTTTCAACCTGCCTGGTGAGTAACTCCAGTTTTACTTTGTCAAATTCCAGATCTCGCGAACTCCAACCTTCGCCGTCCACGCTACCAAAGCCGCCTTGCCCCGACTTGGAAATTCCGAAAAACTCGATGGTGTTCCCGAACCTTTCCCGAATGGTCGAATTGTAAAAGTTTCCCCAGTGTTCGTGAAACGCGCCCATCGCAAAACCCCGTCTGTCGCGAATTACCATGGTAAATTCGAGGTCCTTATCCTCAAATGGCATTTCGATCCGGTAATAACCTCTGTTGTCGGTGTGGAACGTCGTCTTCAGTTCGGGACAATCAAATTCCGCGTTTGGAATGGGTTCGAGACTCTGTGCATCGACGACAAACCCCGCGATGCTTATCGTATGCTGAAACGGCAGGTTTTTGCTCCGTTCCAACGACTCTGCAGAATCTGCAGCTTTTTTGGTAACAATGATAATTACGCCATTTTTTGCACGGTCACCGTAGCGTTTAGCTGCTCCATCTTTGAGAACTGATATGGATTGAATTTGATTTGGGTCAATCGCAGAGAACGCATTAATTTCCTTGCCGTCAACGATAATCAACACGCCTGGGGGAAATTGTTTCGTTGTATCGACCCGAAGTTTGGTTGCAGGAAGCGTATCTTTCTGGATGAAGCTGGCGGCATGACTGGGAGCGCCGGTAACCTCGATGACGCCATTGCGTCCTTTATCACCAAATCGCTCGAATGCGCCCTCATTTTCGTAGATGGAGATGTTACCAAAACGGCGACTTCCATATTGTTGCCTGAATTCCTGTGGACTGTATTCGTGCTTGTCGTAAATAATGCGCGCCTTGGCGCCTTCTTTTATTTCCAAATTTCCTTGCCCAAAAAAACGCGTCAAACATTTATCCTTATCAAAGTCCATGCGAGAGAACCCTAAAAATTCGATTCCTGCAATACGCCAATCTTTGTACTTCGGATCATTTTGCGAACCATTGGCGTAGTTCGTGGCAGGAGGCACAATACCGCTCAGCGACCCGAATTGTTTTTCAAAAGCGGGTCTTTCTTCGGGCACGTCATTATCCAAATCGTAAATGCGCGGTTTGCCTTGCGCTGTTACCACAATCGCCCGGCTATCACCCGGGAATACAATCGATTTGACTGCAGGATTATCCGAGTGAAACTCCTTTTCCGCCCTTGCGTCAATTGCCTCCCACTTTGCCAAATACGTATCAGATACAGGACTATTAGCATCTGTCATGAATTCTGCCAAAGCACCAAATTTTGTCTCGAGTTCATGAAACTGGCCTTGGTCATACCTGTCGTACGAGCCATTTTTGTAAAATATGAAGATGCTTTTATGGCCCTCGCTCGTGTAAAACAGGCTCACTTCAGGATGATCTTTTTCCAGCTTAACGTAATTTTCCCAGTCCTGCGCCAGATGCAATACCTTCCTGAATTGCCTAAACACGTCTTCATAAGTAGGGTTTTCTGGAGAACTCTGACTCAACAATGAAAATCCAAAAAACGGCGATGAAGTCTGCAAGTGCAGCGGGGTCAGCCCGACAATATGGATACGACCGCGCGTTTTCTGATTGGCAAAATCGAAATGTGTTTCATCAACGTTTATGCTATAACCTTCCTTCGCATACCGAAGAGTGATCATCCCAAAATTGCCGGGCGTCTTGATGGCTATATTCATTTGAAAGTAGCCCCTCGTGTCGGTCAGAGCGGTTACGCCCGAAATGGTATCGGTCACTGAAACTCCGGCTATCGGCTGCTTCGAAATAAGATCCACTACCATGCCGGCATCGTGAATAATTACCGGATCGCCGAATGCCTGCCGGTACTTGTCCCTGAATGCAAGCAAAAGCAAAGAGAGCAGAGGCAGAATGAATACGAACCGCAACAAGTGTATCCTCGCTGATTTTATGCTGTTCATCATCACAATTCGCTTTCTGAGGGAAGAAAAATTAAAATTGGTGGCCATTGCATAATGCGGGGACCCGAGTACCCGCAAGAGATGGTGCTGGTAAGACACTTTGTCCGCTCCCATTTTTAAAACGGCATTATCGGCGATGAATTCGAGGTTTTGCCGAATAGCATGGCGAATCAGCCATGCGAAAGGGTTATACCAATTGATCATACATATCAATTCACACAGCAATATGTCGACGGTGTGCCTGTCCCTGACGTGTATAAATTCATGCAGGACAATTTCCTCGAATTCCCTTTCGGTGTGTTGAAATTGATTGATGTAGATGGCCTGCCCGAATGAGAATGGCGTGATTGGCCAACTTACCTGGTAGATCAGCGCGTCTTTCCGGGATATTATTGATGCTGACTTCCTGATCCGATGAAGGGAAAACATTTGAATGACGAATCTGATTAGGAGTACGAAGGAACCCATTAGAAGGATCACCACAAATACTTGCCAGGGGTCGATTGAGGAATTCGCGACGGGCACCGAATTGTGTATTATTTTTTGTGACGGTTCAGCGTAGGTCTGGATTGCAGGGATATAGCTGATTACGCTTTTCTCTTCCACATTGCTTTTTGCCGTGATTGGCATGACATTGATGAACGGGACGATGAAACTGATGAAGCTATACCCCAAGAGATAAAGACGGTTCCAACCATAAAATGTCAGACGACGAAGAAACAGTTGATAAAACAGATAAAATAAAGCAATGCTGATCGAAAATTTCAGCAAATAAAATATTGTCACTGGCATAACCTGTTATTTGAATGTTGCAGAATCAGGGCCGGTTCCCCTTTTCAATCATGTCGATAATTTCTTTGAGCTCTTTTGCGCTCAGCTTTTTTTGAGCAACGAAGAAATTGACCAGTTCTTTGTACGAGTTCTCGAAATATTCCTTGACAAACCCGTTCATGAATTTCTTTTTGTAGTCATCATGGCTGATTGAAGGCTTGTATACATAGGTATTCCCGACAAGTTTGCCTTGGAGGTAACCTTTTTTCTCAAGGTTTTTGATTGTTGAGGCGAGCGTCGTATAGGGTGGCTTTGGCTCTTCCATATTATCCAGGAAAAGCTTAACATTGCCTTCACCCGTTTTCCAAACAGCTTGCATGGCTTCTTCTTCCTGCAATGTCAGTTTTTGCATGTCTACGAAATTTTCGTAAACATACGAAGATTTCGTAAAAAGAAGAAAATTTAAACTTTTTATTTTTCGGTGGGAATGATTACCAGGAACGTGACTCCGTCTTTTCCATTCCGGTCAAGCGTGAGTTCGCCACCATGTGCTTTGATAATATCGTAGCTTAAGGAAAGCCCCAGGCCTGTTCCCTGGCCTGTCGGTTTAGTAGTAAAAAAAGGCTGGAATATTTTTTCCATAGCATCGCCAGGGATCCCAGACCCGTTATCGCTGACTGCGATGGTAACTCCGTTGTCTGATTTTTTTGTGCTTACCCGGACTTCCGGCCGGTAGGACTTTTCAGCAGTTTTGCTCTTTTCCCAAACCGCATAAAAAGCGTTATTATACAGGTTGAGCAAGACGCGCCCAATATCCTGCCGAACCACGTTCACCTGTGGATTCGACGGATCGAATTCAGTGATCATGTTTACGTTAAATGCGTTGTCTTTTGCGCGGTATCCGTGATAGGACAGGTTGAGGAATTCTTCGGCGAGATTATTTATATCGGTCAGTTCTTCCTCTCCTTTCGTAGCGCGTGAATGCTGGAGCATGCTTTTGACAATGGAGTCCGCTCTTTTGCCATGGCTCGTGATCTTCTCTTCGTTAGCTTTTAGATCGGCGGCTATGGCCCGGATGGCTTCTATATTGCCAGATGCTGCTTCCGCTTCAAGTTCGGTCAAGAGCTCGGCATTCACTTCTGAAAAGTTATTGACAAAGTTGAGCGGATTCTGGATTTCATGTGCTATGCCTGCGGT
>JAJPJP010000158.1 GCA_021324175.1 Chitinophagia bacterium | reverse complement strand
GTGCTTGATGATTACTGCTCCGATCACCATACGTGCATCCAGAGTAGGCGGACCAAGTTTGGATCGCATCTTACGGTAATACACATCCGCTAATTTATCCCACGGAATTATCTGAGCTAATATCACCCAACGGTTCTTAGCAGATAGCTTCTGCGAAAAAGTGGTTTCGAAACCTTCAAAATCAAGCTGGGCATTGGGTTTATAGCGTACCATCAGTGCACGGGTTTTAATGAAAAAATAATAAAATGCATGCACCAACTATCACAAAAACCATACCTAACTACTTGAAATTAAATTAGATATCTAATGCTCAGCAGAACCTATCTAGACTGCAGCAAAAGATCATCACTCTGCGATATTACCGTGCTTCTCTGGTTAAAGCCATAGCCCTATAGCTCGATTTCTGCGAATCCTACTTGTGCAGTCAGCTGAACCAGGCTCTTCATCACTTGCGGATGGCGGGAAATGAAAAGTATAGGAAGATGATAAAAAAAATAGCAGATTGCCGTTGTCTTCATCAGGGTACTAATTGGGTTCCAGAAATTTCGGCCAATGATCGGCCAATTATCGGCCAATTCGGCCAATTATCGGCCAATTATCTCTTGAGAGTATATTTCACGGCTCGGCCTGCTTTGCCTTGTTGAACTACTATTTTTTTATTCACTAGATCTTGCAAATCCGTCGTTGTAACCGATTTGCCAATGCTATTAATGGATTGAAAAATCCCGTTGGTAATGAACCCATTTGCTTTGACATATAAAACTGCCTTTATCTGCCGTTCGTTTAAGTTCAATTTCGTTAAGAAATCTTGCGTATAAATATCCTTAAAGAAAGTGACCCATACGCCGCCTGATTCTTCTTTAATTTCCGGTTCAGGCAATCCGGCAGTTTTGCAGGCTTCGACCATTTTTAAAATTCCGCGTCCCCACACTTCAATATATCCGGCGGCAAAAAATATTTCCGCAATATTCTTATTTCGAGGGCGAGAAGGATGCTTGTCTTTAAGCTTTCCCCTCAGATCATCCGGTATGCTGCCAGGGTTCCAAAGCATTATTCTGTCATCATACACACTCATCTGAATCATTTCGCCAGTGTAATCTTTGTGCACAATGGCATTCAGTATGGCTTCACGCAAGGCAGTCTCAGGATATTCCAATTCATCTTTGCGCAGGAGCCCTTCGTATCGAATAGGTGAGGTCAAGTATTTTGAACGTAGAATTTCAAGAACCTTATCCGCCATCTCGAATATATTCCCCTTGACGACATCCTGAAATTTCAGATCCGCATCCGAACTTCCAAACCGACCAATCTTGAAATATGCAGTCGGAAAATACTTAAGCGGATCTTCATAAAATAATAATACAGCGGCATGATTAAGATCACCTTCTTCGTTCATCAAATTCAATTTGGCAAACAAAGTTTCAATTTCGTGGTTGGCTGAATCGTTGGGAAGACGCTGACATTGCGTGCCCAAATAAAGAAATGTATTCAACGTATTTCCATTAATTCTGGATAGAGAAGCGCTCTTTAGCGGAGTCTCATCCCATGACTTTCCAAATTTTCCAAGTATGAAATTAAGCAAGGCAGGGCCTTTTAATTCTTGTTTGGTGCTTCCGCATCGATAATGATATGCTCCGTGATAAGAAATAGGGACCGGGCTTGGACTCACGACAATCTCAATATAATATTTCTCATTTTTTTGAAGCAGATTAATGTCCGGCATCAATCCCAAATGAGCACTTATTTTATTTGGAAGATCGTCCATTAATTTTTTAAAATTATCCAACCCTGTAACTTTCATATCATCGTTAATACCAATATAAATTTTACCCCCTTGGGCATTTGCAAAACCACATATCCATTTCAGATAATCATCGCGCCAGCTTTCTTTATATTCCGTATTTTGATCTTCAGTCATAAAGGTCGAACTGTTTATAATTTAACACTTAAAAAAGGAAACAAAACTATCAATAATTCTCCATCGGCAGAAGAGTCACCCCCTACGCCTTTGGGGACATTTTCAATATCTCTGCTTGATATAACGTTGTCGTATAACTTAAACATAATGGGCTTTAGATTACTTATTTGGGATCGGCGTATGCCTTGTATCTGTTTTGACCCTTGATTACAGAATTTGCTCTAATAAACGAAATGCTATTTGTTAGCCCATTTGCTAATGTCTGTTCCAGTCTCGACCTGTATTGTCAACGCGCTGCTCTCGCTCAAGCGTAGATCGCCATGACACTGACCCCGTAACCGACTTCAGTAACGAGCACGTATCAAAATTTGGAGACCATTTGCTTTCTTTTTTCCCGTGCTGAACTGTGAGTTTTTCCGGCTTCTATTGGCTGTATTTCCCTATCATGGCTCAGAAAATTGCCATTCTTCGGTTATAGATTACCCTTACACATAATCCTCGCTGGCTTTCAAATTGAATTTAGAGAAAATCAAAACATATCAAATTTTCAAATTAATAAAAAGGAATTATTCATCAAATCGGATAGTCTCATCAAGGAACAATTTGAGGACTGTGATTTCAGCACAGATGTCCGGTAAGACGCCCCGCGCGCGAATTCTACAACATAATCTTTAAACAGAAAAAAAATATAAATCTTGATCATCTAAGTGTAAATTTGTACGGAGTTTTCATAAGACTATTGTAAGGCAACCGTTTGGGCAATTCTGATTTGATTTAGCTGAATCAAAAATCGCGTTACTTCACGGCAACCAATACGTAATTTCCACATCTTAGTCAAATTCCCGATTTTTTCCAATCAAAAATCTATCTACATTTATTACAACTCCTGATTAGACTAGACCCACCCTCGAATACTATCTCACGGCAACCAGTTTCTTGCCACCCATTCCGAAACTTTTGAAAATACTTACAAGGAAATTCGAAGCTTAAGACAGGCCACAAGCTT
>JAJPJP010000014.1 GCA_021324175.1 Chitinophagia bacterium | reverse complement strand
TCAAAAAATGTGCTGTATGTGTGTACCGTTAATAATACAATCTATGCTTTTGATGCCGATGATGGCAGCGTATCGGCCTATTGGCAGAAAAATTATACGCCGTCAGGCTATCGGCCGCCAACCAAAGCCGACATGCATCCAGGTCTATGCGGAGGAAGTTATAATGATTTTTTAAGCAACATCGGGATTGTCGGCACGCCCGTGATCGACAAGACGGCCGGCACTTTATATTTTGTCACCAAGGTAGTAAGCACCGCGCCGGGAGTTGAAGACAACCATACATGGAACAACAGCGTCACCAAGGAAGAATACACATATACCACGTCGGGCTTCCACCAATACCTTCACGTGATCGATCTTTCAACGGGCTTGGAAAAAGCAAATAGCCCCGTCGAGATCATTGATACGCTCGCAGCTACAGGAGACGGCAACGTCAGCGGAAGGATCGGATTTGACCCGCGTAGACAGTTCAACAGGGCGGGTCTCGTTCTTTCGCATGGCATCGTTTATGTCTGTTTTTCGGCCCACTGTGACTGGAACCCTTCACACGGCTGGATTCTTGGCTACGACGCTGCGAGTCTTCAGCTGAAACTGGACTGGATGTCGACGCCGAACGACGGCAGAGGAGGCATCTGGATGAGCGGCGCGGCACCGGCAGTCGACGCATCTGGCAGCATTTATTTTACAACGGGAAATGCTTACGATGACGAGAACGGATTTACCGACCTGCCCAGCACAACCGCAAATCGCGGGGAAAGTACAGTGAAACTGACGCCGAACAAACTCGATAATACTGCAACGGCTCTAAACATAACCAGTTATTTCACACCGCACAACTACCTCTCTTACGATGAGGCCGATCTCGACTTCCCGACCCAGGCCATGCTTATTCCCATTACGAATATGGTGATGACCGGAGTCAAGGGAAAATTTATTTATGTCCTCGATACGGCCAACCTGGGTGGTTATAGTACGACGGGTGATAATGTATTGCAAAGCTTTGCGCTTTCATCCAACGCGCAATTGCATTCTTCCTTCGCCTATTTCGGCGGAACTACCAACCAATATGCTTACCAGTTCTCGGAGAACAGCCTTCTTGAGTCTTTCAAGATCAGTGGCAACACGCTGGGAACGCCGGTCACGGGAAGCGTCAGCGGACCGACTGGGATTTCAGGAGCTTATATGTCTGTTTCTTCTAACGGCGGTGATCCTTCTTCGGCGATTTTATGGATCGCGCATGCCATAAATGGCTGCAATGCCAATCAGCAACTTTGTCCAGGCTTGTTGCGTGCCGTTCGCGCCGATGATGTCACAACCGAACTTTGGAATTCAGGAATCAATGCCGCAGATCAGCTGGGAAATTTTTCCAAAATGAATTGCCCAACAATTGCTAACGGTAAAGTTTATGTCAACACGTTTGCAAACCAGGTGATGGTTTACGGGCTGACGACCAGCAGCGCATGCGACGGCATGTCCAATATTGCCGAATCTGCAAACAATGCAAATGCGACTTACACGGCTTCTTCGAACAGCAGTACGGCGGGGAATGCGTTCGATGGCAGCTTGACGACGAGTTGGACAGCTACGTCGTCGGGAACAGGCGGCGGCGATGCGGCCAATCTGACGCTCAACCTGGGAGCCGCTTACGATATTTGCAAAGTGGTGGTGAATTGGGGAAGCGATTACGCCACTTCTTTCAGCGTCCAGGGCTCGACCGACGGTACAACATTTACAACACTATTTACTTTTAGCAGGAATACTTCAACTACAAACATCGTGACACTGCCGAATCCGAGTTACTCGTATATCCGGATGCAGGGCATTACGAGAAGCAGCACGACGTCCGGTTATGTTGTAGATGAACTATCGGTCTTCGGCCAGCTTACCAATACCTGCACAAAGCCGTCGGGTTTGGCAGCCACAAACATTACGGAAAATACAGCAACCTTTGGCTGGACTGCCGTGACCGGCGCCGCCAATTACACGCTTCAGTACAAGACCTCAATTGTAAGCAGCTGGATCACACGCACGACAAGCTCAACGTCAATGAGCATTTCGGCACTCACCTGTAATACGGGTTACACCTTTATGGTCACCGCCAATTGTGGATCGGGGAGCAGCGCTGCCGCTACGGGAACATTTACCACAAGTACCTGTACGGCTTCCTGTGGGCCGCTGCTGACAAGATACTTCAGCGCAGACATCGGCGATATTGGCATCGCGGGGTCATCCTGCCTGAGTAACGGGATCTACACGATCCAGGGTTCGGGCTCAGATATCGGCGGTACCGATGACCAGTTCCAATACGCTTTCACCAACCTGACGGGCGATGAGCACGTTTATGCGGAAGTGTTAACCCAGGATGCAGCCAGCTCGCTGGATAAAGCGGGGCTGATGTTCAGGGACAGCGTAAGCAATACATCGCGTTTCATATTCCTGGGCACGACAAACAGCGGTGGCATCGTACTCGAATACCGCAGCACTCCCGGCGGCCCAACAACGACGGTGACGGTGCCCGGGCTTGCAGCTCCATACTGGATTGAACTAAACAAGAGCGGAACGCAGTATACGGCTTATATTTCCCCGACCGGGACGCTGAATACGTGGACCCAGGTTGGTTCGACTGTAGATCTTGGTTTCGGGACGGCGACGGATAATGTCGGCATGGCCGTGTCCAGCCACAACAATTCCGCACTCTCGACAGCTACTTTCGGAGACTTTACTATCGTCGTAGGCGCGCTGCCGGTAAAACTTATCAGCTTTGCCGCCAGCAATATTTCCAACCAGTATATACTGGTTAGCTGGTCGACCTCCTCTGAAAAAGACAGCAAGTATTTTGAAGTGCAGCGAAGCGCAGACGGCTTAGCTTATAACGCTATCGGGCAAGTGGCAGCCGCAGGAACGAGCAGCCTGATCCAGTATTATACGCTCCGTGATAATAATCCTGCGCACGGTAGCAACTTTTACCGCCTCAGGATCGTGGACAAAGACGGTACCTTCGGATATTCTAAAGTGGCAACCGTTCTCTTCGGCGCCGGCGAAATTCCGGAAGTATATCCCAACCCGGCCAGTAAAAGCTTTACAGTGACAGCAGGTGCCGAGGTCATAAAGGAAATTACAGTGATCGACGCGTCAGGTAAGACGATTGAACATATCGTCAATACCAATGGTTCGCCGACAGTTATCATCGGTTGTGATAACTTTGCGGGAGGCGTCTATATTATCCGGATCACGACGGAGGCTAATGTTTACGAACAAAAACTCATCAAGAAGAAAGAATAATGCAACAAGAATCAGCCTGGAGAGCCTGGGTTGTGCGGAACAGGGTAGCCCATGTGGCAAGTCCTGCACCAAATAAGCGGACGTGCGTGTAATTTTTTATCGATAGACAGATCAAAATATTTCTTGTTGATCTTCAAAGACATCTTCAGCATGGTTCTTGCGATCAACTTTTCCCTTTTTTCGTCGCTCGCAAAATCCATTCTTTCGGGCACCTGGTTTTTTGTTGGCACATGACAATAAAGACATGTCACGCCCAATTGCCTGTTAAAGGTATACATGACCCTTTCCAGTTCATCATCACTGATGTCCTTTGCCAGAACGCGGAGGTTTTTGTGTTTTTTTTCTTCGTCGATACTGGTTGAGGCCATGCCTGCAGCCGTCAGCAGAAAAAGTCCTGTGATGACACTTATTTGTCGCATTGTCCGGATTGAAAGCCGATAATTGACCGATCAGTGTTTTTCTCCTGGGTGGGGGTTGCCGCGGTGACAGGTCATACAAGTGACGGCGTCAACATGCACGCCCTGGTCGTTTGTGTTGTAGCTGAAATACTTCTTATTGATCTTGGCAGCCATCTTCATCATTTTGCGCGCGATATTTTTTTCCGGTTTGGCGTCACTAGCAAAATCCAGATGATGAGAGGTTGAATCGGCTTCCGGCGCATGACAGAAATTACATTTCACGCCGAGTGCGTCCTTAAATCCATCCATCACCTTGTCGAGTTCCTCGTGTGTAATATTCTTAGGCAAAATCTTCAGATTCTTTGGCTTTGGAGGATCCGGCGGGTTGACGGCTGCTACGCCCAATAGAACAAGGGCTGCGAGTAAAACAGAAGTAAGAATTTTTCTATAGCGCATGGGCTTAAATTGAAAGATAAATTTATTCAAACTTTTCAATTTTCGATCATATTTTTTGTGGTCCATGCTTCAATCACGAATTGCGATAATTTCGATATATTGACGACATGAAACAACAAATAGGATGGGGCATCCTGGGTTGCGGACATATTGCTGCCAAGTTCGCTTCCGATCTTTCCCATGTCGCAGATGCCGAGCTCGCTGCCGTTGGTGCGAGGTCGCAGGTAAACGCCGACAGCTTTGCAAAGGAGTTTTCCGCGGGTCGCAGTCATGGAAGTTACGAGGCACTCGTTGGTGACGAATCTGTCGATGTCATTTATGTGGCTACGCCGCATGGCCTGCATCATCAACATGTCATGCTTTGCCTGGAAAACCGGAAAGCAGTGCTTTGTGAAAAGGCTTTCGCGATTAATAGCCGGGAAGCGCAGGAAATGATCAGCATGGCAAAATTGAAAAACATTTTCCTGATGGAGGCGCTCTGGACTAAGTTTCTACCAAATTTTGCGGTTGTTCGCAACATGGTAGCGACAGGAGTGCTCGGCGATATACGCAGCGTGCTGGTCAATTTTGGATTTATCCCCCGGCAGCCCGTTACCACGCGTATTTATGAGCCTGCGCTTGGCGGAGGTACAATGCTCGACATCGGCATATACAATGTTTTTATGGTGTTGTCTTTTCTCGGCAGACCGGATTCCATCGTTGCATCGATGGAGCCGGCCGAAACCGGAGTGGACAAACAGTGCGCTGTTACGCTCAAATATAAATCGGGCGCCTTTGCCCAGATTTTTTCTTCATTCACAACGCATCTTCCCACTGAAGCGTGCATAAACGGCAACCGCGGCAGGATCAGGCTCACACATCGATTTTATTCTCCTGCGGCGGACATCGAATATTTTCCTGACGGTATCGACAGCAGGCAGATCATCCCCTTTCCGCAGGAGACGGGATTTGGATATCAGCATGAAGCCAGGCACGTTTGTGAATGCCTCCGGCAGGGTCTGACCGAAAGCCCGGTAATGACCCATGCTGATACAATGGAGCTCATGGAAACGCTTGATGCGATCCGGAAGGCTGCAGGAATACATTACCCGGTAGATGGGCCGGTATAATTTCCAGTCTAAAATATTATCAAGCAATTATCAGTGGAGAAATCAAATTTTGTTGACCAGATCAGGATCTTTTGTCGCAGCGGCCATGGCGGCGCGGGAAGCAAACATTTTTTGCGTACAAAGTTTAATGCGATGGCCGGTCCCGACGGCGGCGACGGTGGACGTGGCGCTCACATTATCCTGCGCGGAGACAAAAACCTCTGGACGCTGTTGCACCTTCGTTATTACAAAAATGTTTTGGCTGAAGATGGCGAAAACGGCAGCGGGACTAATTCTACTGGCGGATCAGGAAAGGATATCATCATCAATGTGCCGTTGGGTACGATCGCACGTGATGAAATCAGCGGGAAAAAGGAAGCCGAGATACTCGAAGATGGCCAGGAGATACTTTGGATGAAAGGAGGACGCGGCGGATTAGGCAACGCGAGTTTTGCAACAGCGACGAACCAGGCCCCGGAACATGCGCAGCCCGGCGAAGCGGGAGAGGAAGGATGGAAGATCCTTGAATTAAAAGTATTGGCTGATGTCGGACTTGTGGGCTTCCCGAATGCAGGTAAATCCACACTTCTCTCGGTGCTTACGGCCGCGAAACCGAAAATCGCCGACTATGCATTCACGACGCTAGTGCCGCAATTGGGCATCGTCGAGTACCGTGAGGGCAGGTCATTTTGCATTGCGGATTTGCCGGGCATTATTGAGGGCGCTGCGGCAGGCAAGGGACTTGGCCACCGGTTTCTTCGCCACATCGAACGAAATGCTGTTCTGCTTTTTTTGATTCCTGCTGACAGTCCCGATCATCGAAAGGAATTTGAGATTCTGGTCAGCGAGCTCAGGCAATACAACCCCGAATTGCTGGACAAAGAATTCATCATCGCAGTGAGCAAGAGTGACATGCTCGACGAGGAACTAAAAGTTGCAATCAAAAAAGAATTGCCGGAAAATATCCCCAATATTTTTATTTCCGCTTTCACACAGCAAGGCCTGACGCCCCTCAAAGACCTCTTATGGAATGCATTACAATCCACCTGATATTATGTCAGGAGTTTAAGAAATTGTTAATTGAACTGTGTGTGTTCGAAATTCGATTTTCGTGTGTATCTTTGCGTTAGAAATACACGAAGAGCTTATCGACTAAAAAACCACATTCTTCCACAAGTCGTTCTTCTCAGGTATTCTTCTCAATCGATTGTTTCCAATTAAGTGATTGCTCGCTAATTACGAATTGCTTTCGCCAGCATGATTCAAATTTTTTTGTCACTAAATAAACAAGTATATGAAGAAGCAAATTATGACAACTATTGCAGGGTTTACCGCAGCAGGTTTATTATTGTTCACCGTAGCCACCACGCAGGCGCAGGCTTCAGCAAGCATTTCCACTGATAAAGCAACATCCGTTAAATATGTGGGTACGCAGGACGACGTTATCCTGTTTAACGTATCGGTGGATAATCCCAGCGGAAACAAGTTTAGCGTGATTGTTACGGACAACGAAGGAAACCAGCTTTTCCGGGAAGTCTACAACGACCGCAAATTTGACAAGCGCTTCAAGCTTCCGAAATCGGAAACCGGCAAGCTGACTTTCGTCGTGAGAAATTTCAGGGATGCGTCTGATGATGTTTATTCCTTTGAAGTTAAAAACCGCGTGGTAGAGGATGTAGTCGTTACATCTCTGAAGTAAAGTCTGAAAATTTTAGTGTTCTGTTTTTTGTTGTTAGTGTTCCGGCACGATGTTTTGTGCCGGAACATTTTTT
>JAJPJP010000234.1 GCA_021324175.1 Chitinophagia bacterium | reverse complement strand
AGCGCAGCTCCTCGGAAATCCTGCCATTTGCTTCTGCTGCGACATCAATGCCTTTTATGCTCACCCTTCCAAGATTGAGGACTGTCCATTGAAAGAGGTTTACAGATGGAACCGAAACTATCTTGTCTCTCACTGAATTGTAATACACGTCTGTGCTCAGGCTCAGTTGTTCCAGTTGGCGGTTAAAGTGATTGTTGTAAACAATGCCCACGTCGTATTGCCAGGTGTTTTCTGGTTGAAGTTTTGCGTTGACGCTGGTTGTGTAAGTATAATAGAGATCATTAAACGTAGGCAGCCTGTAAATGAACTTATAAAATGCTCTAAATAGCCAGGGACCGCTTGATGCAGGTTTATAAGCAACTGCTAGACCTGGAGTCAATTGATTTCGGTTGATCGTACCCGTTTCATTGGCTGCGTGGTCGACAAAAGTCGAGTTCAAAAGAGATGCATTGAATTGCCAGTGCTTTTCTGCATATTCCGCAGCGATATTATTCCAAAAGCTATAGCGCGTGGGTGTTGCAAAATTTTGAATGTTCGCATTTAGATGCGTGACTGCGAAATCCGAAGCAATGGAAGCCTTAAAATTGGCGCCAAAACCGTGACTGATCGCTAGGCTTGTATACTCCTCATTCTGGTAATAGTGGTCATTTAGTCCCCCTGAGTTATTTAGGAAGTCGGGATCTCTGTACCCCGTTATCGTTGAACTAAATTTTAATGATACGAGCAATTCTGTAGCTATTCCCAATTTTTTATGAAATCTTGACTGAAAAAAAATGTCATTATCGGCCAACCGTTGGGCCGAATTATTGTTGAAGAAAATTGTGCTTCCGGGCAGACCTCTTTCCGAATTATACGACCAGCATTTCATCTGCAATTGTGAGCTGTCATCGAATCTCTTAACAATATTGAATTCACCCAGAAATGAACGCAGGTCTGAGTTTGCCCGGCGAAGCTCCTCGGAGAACATACCGTTATTGACGGTATAGGGGTAATTTCCCCTGGACTCTGTGGCTTCAAGATTTGCGCTGGCGACCAGGGAGCCGCTAAAAGGAAAATAAAGGCCCGCAAACGCATGCCATAAACCAAAAGATCCCTGTTTGAGACCCATCTGCCATTTATCCTGGGAAAAATTAGCTGTATTGAACGCGCTGGAAAAAATAGAGAGCACGGAGGCCGAAGAGTATGCCCTGGCCGGCAGGGGCAGTTGTTGCGGATTTGCCTGATCGAGCTGAAGACTTTGGACGAAAGTCGATGAGAATTTGCTAAGGTCAATTTGACCCGTTTGCGCATCAGCAACAGTAATACCATCATATAATATACTCGTATTAAAAGCGCCAAGGCTGCGAGTGGATATCGTTTTAAGTCCTCCCGTTCCACCATAATCCTTGATCAGTACACCCGAAAAATATTTTGCGGCGTCTCCTACGGATTCAGTATTAAGATTCTCCAGGAATTCCCGTGAAAGAGACTGCTCTGCGACAGGCGCCTTAAATCCTGCCGGTTTCTTTTCCGCCGAAATAATGATTTTATGAAGTAAGGCGCTGCTGTCATGTTTTTGCGCATACAGATCCGACCATTGAATGAAAATGCCTGTCAAAAAAATAGCGCTAATGCGAATACTTTGCCCCGCAGCCGACTTAAAAATATACAGCCCTGACAACATAGTCTACCGAAATTTAGAATAGGCAATGCAGGCTAAAGCGAAAGGAATTAAATAAGATCACGATACCTTCTCCGCCTTTCTCCCGAAAGCATTGACTCAATTGATTTGACTAAGGCAGGTCTTCTGGCTCGTTCCCTGTCCGTGACCTTCCCATCGATGTTTATACTCGACAGTGGTATGCAGATCAGACAGTTTTAGGTTTGCAAAGACGGTGTTCGAATTCGCCGAGAGCTACCTCACGGATACCGACTTGCAAACTAAAAGAACTCACAGCTACGGGGATAGCGCCGGGTTTTCACCGGCTTCCCTTTTCATGATCCGTTATGACGCGGATCAACCTTAATCTGGCACAAATATCGATTTCTGCTGATAATCAAAAAAAATAAATGTGCACATAAGTGCCTAAAAAAAGAACCGCCGGGTCTCGACGGTTTCCTGCAAATAATCTATTTTCTAAAATTTGAAACACACTCCTACTCCCAGAATGGAAAAGCTGGCGATACCTATTTCGCCAAAAACTCCCACGTTAGGGCTCAAATAGTATTTGATACCCCCATGGATGCCGAAAGCGATGGCGGAATAAGAATGGGGTCTGTAGTTATCATTAAAGCCGCTGTGACTTAATACAATATAACCCAAGTCTGCGCCCGCATATGGGTCCATCTTATCTGTGGTCAAAAAATGGTAGGACCCCCTGGCTCCAATCAATACTGCCGAATAGTGATAATCGTAATCAGAGAAACTCGAATAGGCTAAATTTCCTCCGACACCGATATTATCCGTCACACCATATTCATAGCTCCCACCGATACTAACTCCTCCCCATACCGTGCCCCCGACGCCAAGCCCCAGATTTACCGCATTGGTGCCTTCATGAAAGGAATTTTGTGCGAAAGCCGACGATGACAGGATAAAAATGGTAGCGACAAAAAGCAACAAGTTCTTATTCATGATTGACATATTTTAAGGTAATAAAGTTGCCCAAAATTATGCAAATAAAGTTTTAACCCCGAAGAAGTCGTTTCTAAAATTTAAATCATAGGGATGGCGGCATCTACACTATTTTTTCCACTTGAGGATTATTCCCACAAAATAGTTTCGCGCCGGCGCCGCGTTAAAATACCGGCTTGCTGCTGCATTGATATCATTTCCGAGGCTGTATTTTACATTTAGCAGGTTGTCCGCCCCGGCGAACAACTCAAATTTGTAATTGTTCGCGACCATCTTTTTAAACCCGGCGCGGGCGCCAAGAAGGTTGAAAGGTTTTGCTTCGGCGGTATTCGCGTCATTCATAAAGATCCTGTCAGTATAAGTGTAGGTCAGGTCGGCGTAAAGGCCAATCTTCGAACTGAGGTCAATTCCCGAAACAACAATATTTGGCGCTACGCCGGGCATATTGTTGCCCGAAAAATCAGAATTCACCTGCTTGAAGGTTCCATAGTGGAAGTCGTGCCAGGCATAGCTTACAAAAATTTTTGCCGCATTGATGAATTGCTGCACATGATCGATCAGCTCATAGGAAATATATGCCTCCACACCGTTTTGCCGGGTTGAACCTGCATTCACGTAATAGTATACTCCGCTCGTATCGATTCGCTGGACAATCGTATTATGCAGGTGAAACAGAAACCCGCTGACATCAAAGTACAGTCTGTCTCGAAATACGCTTCCACGCAATCCAAGTTCGTAATCCATGCCATCTTCGGGCTGAAGGTTTGTCCCAAAAAGGCCATCCGAACTCAGCATCTCAGACACTGTCGGAGTTGAAAAGCCCCTGGCGATATTAGCATACACTGAAACCGTAGAGGTGAGTTTTTTCAGTACGCCGACATGAGGTGGCAGCTTGTTTTCAAATGTCCTTGTCTGAATCGTCGCATTAGATGAAGGGCGCGTAAAAAGGTTTACAAATTGAACGGACGATTTATTCAGGCTTCCACCAACGGTGAAAATCCAGCCTCCCCTCAGGTCCAGATCGGCCTGCGCGAAGATCATGTACTGCCACAAATTGATATCGTTATCAGTCTCGAGTGAATCGGCCACGCCTTTATTGTTCCCGTAGTCCCTGGTGTTAAAAAAACCCTTTTGTCCCTCGCCACCCAGGTTAACCTGAAGTACGCTTTGATCGATCTGTTTTTTATAGCCAAATACTGTTCTCCCTCCAAAATGAGGTTCTTTTCGCAATTCATACACGCGGAGTCCCGGGTTGGTAAAATCGGTGTATGTTCCGTATACGGCTGTCGTATTATGCCAATTCTCGTCAAAATGGTATTCATGGCTGAATCCCGCCAGAAAGTTCTTTTGAAATATTGCAGCTTGTGCTTGTATCGACCCAGGTCTCGCCTGGGAAGCACTCGAGTCATATTGGGCTTGCGTAAGCGCGCCGGGTGTCTGGTAGTAGAGGTCACCGTAATAGATAAAAGCATGGAGACTTTGTTGGTCGGATACCTTTAAGTCGTCCTCCCATGATACGATATCTCTTCGCATTTGGGTTTGCTGGCGATAACCATTACTTGACTGATGCGTGTAATTCAAAATATTCTGATGATCGTCGCCGCCAAAACGAAGATTAGCATCCAGGTTGTTCGTTGCAAAACTTCCATAAGAGTAGGCGACTGTAGCTCCGTCGGACCAGATCCTCGGCAAGGTGTGGATGAGCAAAGCGCCGCCAATGCTTGCGCCATACAGACTTCCCGCCGGCCCTTTAATGATTTCCGCGGATTGAAAATTATAAAAACTTAACTGGTTGAGGTAAGTATTCCCGCTGGGATCGGTGAGCGGAATATCATCCAAATAGATCTTGACATCCCTGACGCCGAAAGGAGACCGCAGCGAGCTTCCTCGAACGTTGAGCCTGTAACTACCTGGTGATCGCTCTTCCATGCTGACGCCAGGCGTCAAATTAAGCGCCGGCAATATACTCATATTACCGAACCTGTTCAACTGCGCCTGGCCAGTAACAGCGACCGGTGCAGCCACGTCGATAAGTTTTCTGTTCTGTTCATAGGCTTTGATGACTATCGCATCCAAAGTCCTCGCATCAGACGAGTCGGCGGAAGGAACCGTAGTCTGCGCAAATAACGAATAGGACAAAAAGGAAAATTTCACCAACAGTGCAGTCCGTCGCATCATTTTAGTTTTAGTCTTGCCCCAAAATTAGTATAGAATAATTCCCTATCTTGACCAGAATTACAAAAAAACGCCTGCATCACGTTAATATTATATGTCCAAATTGGGGAAGCTTAATCTGTTCGATCTGACGATGATTGTAATTGGACTGGTGATAGGTCTCGGAATTTTTCGTACGTCCAGAGACGCGGCGAATGCTGCTCTAAACCCTTCCATTTTTTTTGCAGCCTGGATTGTTGGCGGCATAGTCGCTGTATTCGGCGCCCTTACTTATGCAGAAATCGGCAGCCGCTATCCTGTCACGGGCGGCTATTACAAGGTTTTTGCATATGCTTATCATCCTTCGATAGCCTTTGCCATCAATTGCGTTATCCTGATTTCAAACGCGGCATCCCTGGCCGGAGTCGCGCTTATTGGCAGCGAGTACATTTCCCAGGTTATATTTTCCGTCGATCCATCACCATTCATCAAATCCCTCATTGCGATGTCCGCGATCCTGGCATTCTACGGGATCAATATGATGGGCCTGAAAATTAGTTCTAGAGTTTTGAACATCCTCATGATGATAAAGATTGGGATGCTGGTCATCATCATTGCGGCCATTTTTGTACCCGGCCTGCATCACCACGAGGTGCACGCCTACCACGCTGTCCAAAACAGCTTTTGGGCAACCGTCTTATCCTTTGGTGTAGCATTAAAGGCTACATCCTTTACCTACGGCGGCTACCAGCAGACCATCAATTTTGGCGATGAAATTCTAAATCCGCGCCGGAATATACCCAGGGGAGTGATCATTGGTATCATCGTTATCATTGTACTTTACCTTTCAGTAAGCTATTCCTACTACAGCGTTATAGGATTTGAAAATCTTAAAGATGCGAAGGGAATCGCCGCTATCGTAGCGCAAAAAATGTTCGGAGAACCCGGACAGTATGCCTCGTCAATTCTTTTGTTTATAGCCGTACTTGCTTACGTGGATGTTATTCTGCTGAGTAACCCACGTGTTATGTACGCGATGAGCGAAGACGGAATTCTTCCCAGGTCCTTCAAAAAAAAGGATGAAAAAAAAGATGTGCTAACGGTAAGTCTTACGGTGTTCGCGAGCGTTTGCATCGTGGTATTATTTTTTGCCGACACATTTGACAAAATCTTAAGTTTTACCATCTTTCTTGATTCAATTGGAATGGCTACATCTGCAGCGACAATTTTCGTACTCCGCCCAAGAACAAAACATCTCGACGCTGCAGGAACCTATTCTATGAAATTTTACCCGGCAATGCCCCTTATTTTCGTCCTGACCTACATTTTCGTGGGAACAATGATTGCAATCACTTTTCCCCAATATGCATTGGTAGGCACCATCGTATTTCTCGCCTTCCTGGCCTTGTATTTTCTTATTAAAAGAACCAGGAAGCCCGCTCAATAAGTCGTCCGTCCCGTAGGCAAATCCCTGTGCTTTCAGCATCCCGTATGGCTATTCGTAGCGGCGTCGCATCGACCTGATTTATACGGATTTTATTTAACCTTTCTTTTGAGCGACCTGCCGTTGAATTGCCTATTTTAGCAAAATTTTTTTTCCCAAAACCGATCATCATAAAAACTGCTTTGGTTGCACACTAGTTTATAAATTTGAGCATCTGCCATGAAAAAACTCTCTATCTTACCATGCATCTGCTTATTTGTTCAATCAATTACTGCACAGGATAAATGGGATTTGAAGCGATGCGTAGAATATGCTGTCAATAACAATATTTCCGTAAAACAGACTGATGTTCAGGCAAGGCTTGCCGAATTAACTTTTAAGCAGGCCCAGTTAAGTCAAATTCCACTGTTGAGTTTGGGCGGGAATATTAGTTACAGCTCTGGTCAAAGTCAGGATCCCGCCACTTTTGCCCTGATCACCTCAGGTCTGTGGTCAAGCCAGTATTTTGTTCAGTCCAGTGTGAACGTTTATAACTTCAACAGTCTGCACAATACCATTGCTGGCAGCCGCTTGGCATACCAGGCAGCCGATGAGGCGACTGAAAAGCTTAAGAACGATGTCTCGCTCAATGTGGCAAATGCGTACCTGAATGCGCTCCTTTCGGTCCAAACTGCAAATGCCGCAGAGTTGCAGCTCAGGCTTTCGCAATCACAATTGAGTATTACTCAAAAACAGGTAAGTGCCGGCACGTTGCCAGAATTGAACGCGGCAGAGATCGAGTCACAGGTAGCGCAGGATAGTTCGTCATATGTGACGGACCGTTCATCTGCCGAGCAGGCTATCCTGAACCTAAAAGCATATATGAGCCTCGATGCTGCAACTCCTTTTGATATTGCAACCCCGCCGGTTGAGCAGATACCCATAGAAAATATATCCGATCTTCAACCGGAAATGGTTTACGGGCTGGCTTTGAAAAACCAGCCTCTTCAAAAGTCTGATCAGCTTTACGTCGAATCGGGCGAAAGATTTGTGGTATCCAATAGACAGGCCATGTACCCGACCCTCGCGCTGTTTGGGCAGTTCTACACGACATTTACCAACCAGACTTACCAGTCCGTAGGCTCATTTTCCTATTTGCCGCAAATCGGGGTGGTCAGTCCAAGTGGCGCTTCGGTTTATGCAGTTGACTCGGCCAAAGTACCGATCCTGCAGAAGACACCCTATTTTACCCAGCTTAACCAGAATTTCAGGCAGACGATCGGCGTAAGCCTGAATATCCCCATTCTTAATGGAGGAACACTCAGGACCAGCTATGCAAGGGCCAAACTAAATTTGCGCAATTATAAATTGCAGCAGCAGGCTGACAATCTTGCGCTGAAGCAGAACATATACGGAGCCTATGCATTGGCGATTGCCGCATTGCAAAAATTCGAGTCGCAGAAAAAGACGCTGGAAGCAACTCAAAAAAGTTTCGATTTTGCCCAAAAGAGGTACAACGTGGGATTGTTAAATACCATTGACCTTTTAACAAACCAAAACAATTATTTCAAAGCAAAAGTCGATTTGTTGTCCGACCAGTTCGACTTCGTATTTAAGATGAAAGTGCTGGAATTTTATAAGGGGATGGGTATAAGATTATAAATGAACAACCTAAAAATATCATGAACAAAAAATTACTATGGATAATCATCAGCTTAGTTGTGCTGATTGTATTATTGGTCGTGATGTCTAAAGCCGGTGTGTTTGGCAAAGACGAAGGGTTGAAGGTTTCGGCGGAGAAGGCCGAGAAAAGGAGTATCACTGAAATCGTCACGGCGAGCGGAAAGATTTATCCAGAGGTTGAAGTCAAAATCAGCCCGGATATATCTGGCGAAATCGTCGAACTGACCGTCCAGGAAGGTGACAGCGTGAAGAAAGGGCAGGAACTGGCAAAGATTTATGCGGATATCTACACAACCCAGCGCGACCAGGCGGCCGCACAACTAAACCAGCAGGAAGCCGTAGCCTCAAACAGTTCTGCACAGTTGCCAGGCTTAAAAGCGGCAATGGATCAAAACCAGAAGAATTATGATCGTGAAAAACAGTTGCTCGCTGATAAGGTCATCTCACAATCTGAATTTGACCAGGCCGAAAGCGCTTTGAGAACTGCACAAGCTAATTACAACGCGGCCCAGCAAAGCATCATCGGGAACCAGGCAGGTGCTGTCAGTGCAAAGGCAAATCTCTCCATTGCAGCAAAGAACCTTAGTCGCACCACCGTGTATTCTCCGATAAACGGCGTCATTTCGCTGCTGAGCGTTAAGAAAGGTGAACGTGTTGTTGGTAATTCAATGATGGCAGGCACCGAAATGATGCGGGTGGCAGATATGAGCAAAATTGAGGCAATTGTTGATGTAGGCGAAAACGACATACCAAAGGTTCACCTGGGAGATTCTGCGAGCATCGAAATTGATGCCTACAATAACCGCAAATTTCGCGGTATTGTCACGCAGATCGCCAGCAGTGTTGCCAGCGCCTCGAGTTCTTCATCATCATCTTCTTCGGTCTCCACCAACGATGTCACTAATTATAAAGTTCATATCAGGTTATCTCCTGATAGTTATAAAGACCTCCTAAACCGGAACATTCAAAAGAACCTGCCGTTCCGGCCAGGCATGAGCGCAAGCGCGGACATTCAAACCAACACGCACGACAACGTCATCGCGGTACCGATTAACGCTGTGACGACGAGGGAGAAAAACGGCGATAATACCGTCAATCAATCCGGCAAAGACAATAAAACGGGGGATCAAAACCAGGCAGGGAACGGAAGTAACCCCGATGATTCAAAATCGACGAGCTCGATGTCGGACCTGGATGAAGTGGTATATGTTCTGCAGAGTGACAACACCGTGAAGAAGGTCAAAGTAAAGACTGACATCCAGGACATCAACTACATCGAAATTATAGATGGAATTAAAGTAGGCGACCAGATAATAACGGGCCCTTACGGAACAGTTAGCAAGATCCTGAAGAATGGCACCAAGGTTAAGGTGGTACCAAAAGACAAATTATTCGACACGAAGCAATAAGCGAAAGCCGGGAAAAATTTAATTTAGGGTTTGAAGAGGGCAGCCTTTTCAAACCTTTTTATTTATACTCATTATGCAATTTGCCATTCTTGGAGGCGGAAGCTGGGCAACCGCGCTTGCAAAAATCCTTACCGATAATGGTATTGGAATCAATTGGTGGATCAGAAATGATTCAGTGATTAATCATATCAGAAACCGGCATCATAATCCCAATTACATCAGTTCAGTGATGTTTGACACAAGGCTCCTGACGCTCAGCTCGGACCTGAAAGACATCATTGAAAAATCAGACTGTATAATTATTGCTATCCCGTCTTCCTACATCGAAAATGAACTTGACTCGCTTAAGACGAATCAGTTCAATCAAAAGAACGTCGTTTCAGCAGTTAAAGGAATACTCCCCGATAAAAATATGCTGCTCAATGAATTTCTGTCTGCAAAATTCGGATTACCCCTGGAAAATTACTTTACGATCATGGGACCCTGTCATGCGGAAGA
The DNA here is from genome assembly GCA_021324175.1 of Chitinophagia bacterium. Classification (GTDB taxonomy): domain Bacteria; phylum Bacteroidota; class Bacteroidia; order Chitinophagales; family Chitinophagaceae; genus Puia. The sequence continues at coordinate 53,663 of JAJPJP010000234.1, read as the reverse complement.
AGTTGCTGCGGAGAAGCTTTCCTACTTGACTTTTTCCGGCATGGATCTAACCAAAACTGCCGAAATCGCGTCGAAGTTTAACACAGAATACCTGAATACGATCATTAATGATGATGTATTGGGCGTCCAGTATGCAGCCGTTTTGAAAAACATTTACGCGTTGGGCGCGGGAATTGCACATGGCCTCGAGTACGGCGACAATTTTCTAAGTGTTTTAATTGCCAACTGCGCCGATGAAATGGCAGGCTTTCTGAGAAAGGTTGGGATTCAGCATATTGAAGTTGGTCACGACAATGAAGATCCTGTTTCGCATAAAAAACGTGCAAATTATGCGGCCTCAGTGTACCTGGGTGATTTGCTCGTAACCTGCTATTCCTTATACAGCCGCAACCGGACATTTGGTAATATGATCGGTAAAGGATACTCAGTAAAGGCTGCCATGCTGGACCTTAACATGGTGGCAGAGGGTTACAATGCCTGTCGCTGTATATATAACATTAACAAAAAAATAAATGCCGAAATGCCTGTTGCCGAGACGATTTACAGGATTTTGTGGGAAAATGTGAAATCCAGGGATGGCTTTAAACAAATCGAGGGAATCCTCGTCTGATAGGTAGAAACAAAATTAGATTATGATGCCGCTGTCTTATCAGGGATTTGGTTTTACAGCAATCGTATTAATGGTTGCCTTACTCTGCATAAGCCAGGGTGTCAAACTGCTCAGGGATTCCATTCAAAAACATCGGAACAAGGGACCTGCAGATTATGCAAGGGTTTCAAAAAAAAGCGATGAAGCAATGTCGTCCGCAAAAAGTTTGCCCTGATCGTTGAGCACTAATCTCGAACCGATACGAACCAGGGAGTCCGGAATGTATTTGCGCGTGGCTTTTTCCAGAATGGCTGCAATAGCATCACCAAAATTATTGCTGATGACGTCCAATTCGCAACCTTCGATTGTCCGTAGCGATGTCATAATATACTCATTTATCCGCTGGGTCGGGCTAAGGTTCTCTGATTCAAAATTTAAAATTCCGTTTCTGAGCCCAGACGTGTAAAGACTATTGTTACTGACATTCCACTGCCGTGTTTTGCCATTGTAGGAATGAGCGGAGGGTCCGAGGCCCAGGTATTTTTTCCCCTGCCAGTAAGAGCTGTTGTGGCGGCTTCTGAAACCAGGCATGGCAAAATTGGAGATTTCATAATGTTCAAATCCCGCATCTTTCATCCATTTCATCAGCAACAAAAATTGCTCAGCCTGAACTGATTGATCAATATCCTCGGCCGCCCCCCGGGCAATCAACCTGGCAAGGGCAGTGTTGGGCTCTATGGTCATCCCGTAGCATGAGACGTGGGGAATACCCAGCTCGAGGACCTTCATCACATTTTCTTTCCATTTGCTTTGGGTAAGCAGTTGAAATCCGTATATCAGGTCGACAGAAAAATTATCGAAGCCGTGGGCGCGTACGACGCGGATGCTCTCCAAGGCCTGGTTTGCCGAATGAGACCTGTTCATCCACCGGAGGTCATCGTCAAAAAAAGACTGCAAGCCAAGGCTCAGGCGGTTAATTCCTATCTCATTCCATGCATTCAGGCTTTGCGAATGAACATCATCCGGATTGCATTCCAGCGTGATTTCTGCGTGCTGCGAGACATGGAATACAGTCCTGGCCGCGGCCAGAATTTCAGAAAGCTGGCCAGCTGGCAGTATCGAAGGCGTACCGCCGCCGAAATAAACGGTATCGACAATCTCACCTTCAAGATAATCCCGCTGAATTGTCATTTCCTTCAATAAAGCCGCAACTATATCGTTTTTAGCTCCAACTGACGTTGAAAAGTAAAAATTGCAATAATGGCAGGCGCGCTTGCAAAATGGTATGTGACAGTAGATGCCCGCCATGTTGGGAGGATTTAATTTTGCGAATATAACAAGGCCGAACTAATGTGTTTGATGGCGAAGATAAGACGATACGTTTTTTGTGCCCTTGCTGTTCTGTTGATCCAGTCCAGAGTTTGCTCACAGTACCAGCTTCACTTCGCGCCTGTCGATAAGGATTCCGCCTTTTTTGCAAAAAACCTGCCTTTGCAGTCTGCATTCAAAAGCAAAGCGCTTTGTCTGCAATACATCTACGATCTGCCTTCCGTGCTGCAATCGAGAGGCTATGTCAGTGCATCACTTGACAGCGTAAAAGTGGATTCTGCATCGGCAAGTGTGCAGCTTTACGTTGGGGACGCCTTTAAGTGGGCTCAGATCAATACGAGGCATGTCGATCGCGCCATACTGGAAGCTGTAGCATGGAATGACAGGTTTTTTACGGGTAAGGCAATGAACTTTGATCAATTTCAAAAGACAGAACAGCGACTGCTCGACTATATGGAAAATAACGGGTACCCCTTTGCAAAGATTTCGCTTGATAGTGTGACGATTACCAATTACGAGCTCAAGGCGAATCTAAAGATCGATAAAGGCCCCCTCTACAGGATCGACAGCATCAGGGTCTATGGAAGCGCAAAAATTTCGGCGGAGTTTTTTGCCCATTACCTCAACATAGCCAACGGAAGCATCTACAAAAAAGAAAAATTCCTCCAAATCAGCAAGAAAATCATGGAGTTACCTTATGTGCAGGAGCAGCAGTCCTGGACGCTGACGCTTTTGGGAACCGGTTGCGTGCTTAATCTTTATCTGAAACCAAAAAAAAGCAGCCAAATCGACGCGCTAATTGGTTTTGCTCCCAGCAACAGTACCATCCCCGGCACCTCAAGCAAGGTTCTGGTCACCGGTGAGGCCACCATCAACCTTCAGAACGCCTTGGGAAATGGGGAAAGCATGGGCCTGAATTGGGAACAAATTCAACCCGCCACCCCCAGGCTTAACCTCTCGTTCAAGCAGCCATATCTTTTTAATTCTCCATTCGGGCTAAACGCGAGCTTTGATTTATTCAAAAAGGATTCTTCCTATATCAACATCAATCTTGTCGCAGGCATTCAATATGCAGCGACAATTACCCAGACCAGCAGCATTTTTATTCAAATTTCAAACTCGAACCTCTTGACGGTGGATACGCCGGCAATTATTACCAGTCACCAATTGCCGAGCCAGGCCGATTATAGCGCAACAAGTCTTGGCCTCAGCTACGAATTCAACAATACAAATTACCGATTCAACCCTGTCCGTGGAAATGAGTTCAGCTTTATAGGTTCGGCTGGCATAAAGACCATCCGGAAAAATGCCACGATATCAAAATTGATTGATCCAAGCGATTCGGGATTTTCTTTCTCTTCGCTGTACGATACGATCAAACTCAGCTCCTACGAATTCAGGGTCACCGTCGCGGGCGCTCACTATATTCCGCTCGGTCATGCTACGACCCTGAAACTTGCCTTTAACGGAGGGCTTTTCCAGAGTCCCAACAACTTCCTGAACGAGCTATTCCTGATAGGGGGATATAAATTGTTGCGCGGGTTCGACGAACAAAGTATCTATGCCTCGCGATATGCTGTAGGTACGTTAGAATATCGATACCTTATCGGTCAAAATTCTTTTTTGTTTTCGTTTGCCGATTACGGTTGGGCTGACAACAATGTGCCGGGTTATAGCTTAAGCAGCGCCTATCTCGGAGTGGGGATCGGTCTTGCATTCGAAACAAAGGCGGGCATTTTCAATATATCGTATGCCATCGGTAAACAGGATAATAACACCCTGAATTTCAGACAGGCTAAAATTCATTTGGGTTACGTAACTTTTTTCTGATAAAATTATTTAGATCTGTGATGTAATATTTTTGTAATTCCAACTGCACAACGTGACCAAAATCATTTACTCGTTATTGTTGGCCTCCGTCACCTGCAGCTGCTGCTTTGCCCAAACAGCTGGTGATTCCACAAATTCTGTGGCCCGGCATGATACCACGCGATCCGATTCTCAGGAGATTTCAGCCCATGGAAGCCAATTATCGAAAATGGTTCCGGCAATAAAAGACAGCGAGGAGTTGCCCCGGGAAGCGACATTGACCATGAGGATTCTCAACCTGAATCCTTTTTTTGATTTTTTAGGACAGCCGAAAAAGCAGTTCATGATTGCCCACATCGAACCGACAAAAGATGAACTTTTTTACACAATGCTGGGTCTGCTGCTATACTTCGGGCTGATCAAGGTAGCCTTTGACAAATACGTCAGCAACCTCTTCCTCCTTTTCTTCAGGGCATCGATGCGCAAACAGCAAATCCGTGAGCAACTGCTTCAAACCCCCCTTCCGTCTCTCCTGCTGAATACCTTTTTTGTGGCATCGGCCGGGCTCTATGGTGCGTTCCTGGCGAATCATTATGGCCTGGCAGCTCATCAGGAATTCCCTTTAACATTTGGGATTTGCGCGACGGCTATCGCTTCCCTATATCTGGTCAAATTTGCAATTCTAAAAATGTCAGGCTGGATATTTAATATTAGCATGGCAACTGACGCTTACATTTTTGTGGTTTTCCTGGTCAACAAAATGATGGGAATCCTCCTCATCCCTTTCCTTGTCGTACTGGCCTTTACCTCGGCCGAAGAACTTTATGCCGCAACGGTTACCATCTCTCTGATCATGATCGGAATTCTCCTCGTTTATCGCTTCAGCACAGGTTTCAGGCATCTTCGCAATGAAATTAAATTGAGTATTTTTCATTTTTTTATTTACCTTTGCGCGTTTGAAATAACGCCCGTTGTGCTCATTTATAAAGTGTTATTGGCATATTTGGAAAAAGCTTCTTAATTTTGCAAACTCACAAGCTAATTCATGATTAAAAACGGTGAAAAGATTATGGGCAGCTCTGCGCCTGTTAAAGTCATCAAAAAAATTTTAATCACTCAGCCCCGGCCGGAAACAGACAAATCACCATATTTCGATCTGACAAAGAAATATGACGTTGAACTTGCATTTCATCCTTTTATTCGCCTCGAACCGATATCATCCAAAGACTTCCGCAAGCAAAAGGTGGACATAGTCAATTATAGCGCGATCATTTTTACCAGCAGGCATGCCATCGATCATTTTTTCAGAATCTGCGAAGAAATGAAAATCACGGTTTCCCAGGATACAAAATATTTCTGTATTACCGAGGCCGTTGCACTCTATCTGCAGAAATTCATCCTGTATAGAAAGCGTAAAGTTTTTTATGGGTCTGATGGAACAAACAAAAGCATGTTCGATGTGATTAATAAGCACAAGGAAAACGAAAAATTCCTTTACCCAGGTTCCGAAAACCAACAGGACAATGAGATTATCGGATGGCTGAAAAATAATAATTGCGAGTTCGCCACTCCGTTCATGTACCGCTCCATCAGTAATGATATTAAGGACCTGATGTCCGGCTGTGAATACGATATCATTTGTTTTTTTACCCCCAGCGGCGTCCGCAGCCTCTTTGACAATCTTCCCAAATACAAGCAAAATGGGACAAAGATTGGGGCCTTTGGCAATAATACTTCCAGGGCCATCGAAGATGCCGGGCTTACACTGGACATCAAAGCACCTCTCCCGCAAATTCCTTCTATGGTTTCCGCTTTGGAAAAATACCTTTCGGAAAGGATCAAACGGAAATAACTCCGCGAGGTTCGGAAATGGTGGCAGGCGGCAGGTGGCTGCCTTTTTAATTGCAAAAAACAATCATTTTTGGATTCATCTCTATTAACATGATGCCTGATTTCACCAACCTCCTCATACACGAGACCAGCCCATATTTATTGCAACATGCCCATAACCCGGTTCATTGGCATCCCTGGAACGCGCAAACGCTGGAAAAAGCCGTGCTTGAAAACAAGCCATTGCTCGTCAGCATCGGATATTCTTCCTGCCATTGGTGTCATGTGATGGAAAAGGAAAGTTTTGAGGATGAGGGCATCGCGGAGCTGATGAACCGATATTTCATCAATATTAAAGTTGACAGGGAAGAAAGGCCTGACATAGACCAGATATATATGGATGCTGTCCAGGCAATTAGCGGAAGTGGAGGATGGCCGCTGAATGTGTTCCTGACACCTGATCTAAAACCTTTTTACGGTGGCACGTATTTTCCTCCGAAGCGAATGTACAATCGCCCTTCATGGCGCGAGGTCCTGGAAAGTATTGCTGATGCATATCTGACGAGGTCCGACGAAATAAAAAATCAGGCGAATACCCTAACGCAACATTTGTCGCGGATGGGTTTGTTCGCAGAACCGTCGAGCCATCCAGGGACACCTCAAAATATTGGCCCTGCAGATTTGGACGAAGTGTTCAAACAACTGATGAACAATGCGGATAGGGTCGATGGCGGATTCGGCAGCGCTCCAAAGTTTCCCCAGACATTCTCAATTCGCTTTTTATTACATTATCATTATTTCACCGGAAACAATGAGGCACTTAAGCAGGCTTGTCTCAGCCTTGATAAAATGATAGATGGGGGAATTTATGATCACCTGGCGGGCGGCTTTGCACGATATTCAACGGATTCCAAGTGGCTTGTTCCGCATTTCGAAAAAATGCTTTATGATAACGCGCTGCTTATCATTCTTTTGAGCGAAGCATATCAAATTACGCAAAAGCAAAGCTATAAAGCGGCGATCCAGCAAACCATGGATTTTATCAGGAACGAATTGACGTCAGGTGAGAAAGGGTTTTATTCCGCAATGGATGCCGACAGCGATGGCGAAGAAGGAAAATATTATATCTGGACAATCGAGGAGGTAGATGAGGTATTACAGGGCGACAGCGAATTGTTTTGCAATTACTATGGCATCACGCGAAGTGGAAACTGGGAGAGCAAAAACATATTGCATCGCCGGATGGACGCGGCCGAATTTGCGCGCGAGAACAATTTGACTCTTGATCTGCTGCTTAACGCTTTGGAAAGAGACCGAAAGAAACTATTGGAACGAAGAAATAGCAGACTAAAACCTGGACTGGACGACAAGATCATATTAAGCTGGAACGCCCTCATGAATTCAGCCTGCTGCAAAGCTTACCAGGCATTGGGAATTGAAGCATATCGCGAACTCGCCGTTGAAAATATGGGATTCATGCTAAGTCATCTTGGAGGTGATGCCCCAGGTGAATTCGGACACAGTTTTAAGAACGGCAAAAAATCTTTTTTTGCTTTCCTGGACGATCTGGCCTTTATGATCCAGGCACTCGTCGACCTGCAGGAAATTACCGGCAATCCGACTTATCTTCTTCGGGCAAAAGATATTGCGCACTATGTTCAAGACCATTTTGAAGACAAGGAAAAAGGGCTGTTCTATTTCACGAACGAAGCGCAAAAAGATGTTATTCTCCGAAAAAAGGAAATGTTTGACGGCGCCCAGCCTTCAGGAAACTCGACGATGGTTATGAACTTATTAACGCTTTCTATAATATTCGACATTCCCGACTGGAAACGAAAAGCCATAGAAGCCTGCCTTGCAATGAAAGACAACATCGTGAAATTTCCCACGTCTTTCAGTATTTGGGCAACTGTCCTGCAGTCAATTGCGTATGATATGCCGGAACTGGTCATGGTTGGTGAAAAAATAAATGCACTCAGGAAGGAATTATTGAGTAATTTTATTCCAGTAAGAATTTTTCAATCCTCCACCGTTGAAAACAATAAATTCCCGCTCTTAAAGGGTAAGCCCATCACCAAGGAGCCATCAATTTTCCTATGCAAAGATTATAGTTGCCAACCGCCTGTAAACGAAACCGCTAAGTTGATCCATTTCCTGAAAAATGTGCAAAAAAACAGGCCATGATGTTACAATAAAGCTTTATAGTATTCGTTAAAATTTACTGGTTTCAAAGTTTTGACTTCTGAGAAATAAATTATAAAATTGTAAACAAGATGTTGGTGAAAACTAAATTTTGCCGATTACCCTTTAATGTTATGAAAATGAAAAACCTTTATATCCTGCTCATCTCCCCCCTCTTTTTTCTGTCTCTTGGCTGCAGCAAATCAGGAAGTTCGACCGGGAAGAGTTTTCCGGAAGACGGGCGACTGCACGGAGTTGCTCCTGCGAGCAGATACAATTTGACTAAACCGCCGGGAATGGTTTACGTGCCCGCTGGTACCTTTCACATGGGTCCGAGTGACGAGGATATCAATTACGCATTTACTGCCCGTAATCGCCAGGTTTCCATCAATGGATTCTGGATGGATGCAACAGAAATCACCAACAATGAGTATCGTCAATTCGTGTATTGGGTAAGAGATTCGATCGCAGCAACCCTGATGCAGTACGGAAAAGAAATTGACGGAAGATTCCAAATTGACTGGAAAAAGGCTGAGATGATCAAATGGGGTGACAAAGCGACGATTGAGAAGATAGACCAGATGATTCTGACTCCGGACAACCGCATTTTCGGTAGAAAGGAAATCGATCCGGCAAAACTAAAATTTCATTACGAGAAGTTTGATCTGAAAGAAGCGGCAAAAAAGGAAAATGAAGGAAAGGCTCGCTCAAAATTCATTGATTCAGCTGAAGTTAAGATCTATCCTGACACGTTGGTATGGATTCGCGATTTCTCTTATTCATATAACGAACCAATGACGCAGCGTTATTTCTCGCACCCCGCATTTGGTAATTATCCGGTTGTAGGTGTGAACTGGAACCAGGCGACCGCGTTCTGCGAATGGCGAACGATGATTCAGAATTCAGCGTTGATACGTCAGCATAAATCGACGGAATCAAATTACCGCTTACCCAGTGAAGCAGAATGGGAATACGCAGCACGAGGCGGCAGGTCACAATCGATGTTTCCCTGGGGTAATTATTACCTGAGAAACAAGAAAGGCTGCCTACTTGCCAACTTTAAACCTGGCCGCGGAAATTATCCCGAAGATGGCGCTTTTTATACTGCCCGTGCAGACGCTTACTGGCCCAATGACTTTGGTCTTTACTGTATGGCAGGCAACGTTGCTGAGTGGACTTCCTCTGTTTACTACGAAGGTGCATCGACGTTTGAACATGACATGAACCCCGATATTCGTTACAATGCAAAAGAATCTGATCCTCCCAGGATGAAGCGCAAGGTAGTTCGCGGCGGAAGCTGGAAGGATGTAGGTTTCTATCTGCAGACGAGCACGCGTACTTACGAATACCAGGATACATCAAAGTCTTATATTGGTTTCCGTACGATAATTGATCTTCCACCAACACTTTCCTATCGCAAGTAATTTTTACCGAGAATAAAATTTTTTTACTGAAAGTTCGTTTTTGATTCATAGCTAGAATTCAAAACGAACTTTGTTTTCTGACCCCTTTTTAACCTATTAAAAATCAATTTAAACTTACAATTATGGCCGGCGTTTCTAAGCAAACCGAAAAACTTGTCAACGTTATAGTCTGTATGGGCGCTGCAATCGTCATTTTTGGCGCCTGGGAGAAAATTACCCACCAAAAATTAGCAAATTTCTTTTTGACCGCAGGGTTGATCACAGAAGCCCTGATTTTTACGGTTTATGCTTTCCTGCCTCCTCCGGGTTCAGAAATGCATGCCATTGCGGAAGCGTTGCCAAAACTGGCCGGCAACTCAGGTGGCAATCCTGCACTGGACAAGTTCGACAAGATGCTCCAGGAAGCTGAAATCACTCCAGCCAACCTGGGTCGTTTGAGCGAGGGGTTCAAAAAATTTGGCACGACCATCGAAAAAATAAGTGACGTATCGGGAGCTGTGGCTGCAACCAGTGAATACACTGCCAAAACTAAAGAAGCAGCCGTCGCGCTTGATAATATGAAGGGCGCCTATCAAAGTGCCACAACAACAATCGGTCATTTTAATGCTGCGGCAGAAAGCACTAAGCAGTTCCACGAGCAGGTACAGGTGCTAAACAAGAATCTGGGATCGCTAAATGCCATCTATGAATTGGAATTGCAGGATACCAATAACCACCTGAAGGCCATGAATAGCTTCTACGGTAACCTGGTACAAGCTTCGCAGACTATGCAAAACAGCGTGGATGATGCCAAAAAGACTCAGGAACAGATTGCGCTTCTCGCGAAGAACCTGGGCAGCCTCAACCACATCTATGGAAACATGCTGAGCGCGATGCAGGGAAGGCAATAAAAAACTGAAATTGAAAAACCCATTGTCCAAAAATTTAAACTACTGATCCATGGCCTTACCTAAAGAGCCCCGCCAAAAGATGATCAACATGATGTATTTGGTGCTCACGGCTTTGCTGGCACTGAATGTATCTGCAGAAATATTGAACGCGTTTAAAGTTGTCAACCGCAGCATTGCGAACTCGAATAATGCCTTGGCGAATGACAACGGAATAATTTATAATTCGCTGGCCCAAAAGTTGAAGGCTCCCGAAACTAAGCAAAAGGCGGAGATCTGGGCGCCAAAAGCTTATACCGTTCAAAATATGTCCAAAAATGCTTATGACTCGATTGAACACCTGAAAGACAGGCTACTCAAGGAATCGGGATTTGACCTTCCAAAAGGTGATACCTCCGGTTACAAACCGGATGATCTGGAAGCTGCAACGAGGATTTTTGACGAGGAAGGGGAAGGTCCAAAGCTTTATTCGATGCTCAAGAAATACAAAGAAGATATCATGAAGGACCCTGAACTGTCAAAGGAATTTGCAGGTAAAATTCCCCTTGACTTAACCGTCCCGCCAACCCAGGAAGGAATTACGCCAACAGGCGACGAGGCGAGAAACTGGACGGTGAACTACTTCAACATGACCCCCACGGTCGCTGCGATCACGATTTTGAGCAAGTTTCAGAATGATATTAAGAATACAGAGAATAACATGATTACTTATTGTCACGACCAGATCGGCGCGGTGGCTGTCAGGTTTGACAAAACGGGCGTAATTGCGGGAGCGAATGCGACCTACCTCATGCCCGGAGAAAAAATTAAGGTAACCGCCGGTGTGGGAGCTTTTAGCTCTGCGGCTTCGGTTCAACCGAATATTACGATTAATGGTCAGCATGTTGAACTAGATAAAGATGGCGAAGCGATTACAGAGTACCCGGTTTCAGGGAGCGGCGCCCAGAAGGTCCATATCGGCGGTTCATATAAGAACCAGGACGGCCAATTGATGACAATCAACCAGGATATTAATTATACCGTGGGAGTTCCCTCAGGAGTTGCAGTTTCAGCAGACAAAATGAACGTGTTGTACATTATGGGTGACCAGATGTCCAATCCGCTCACTATTACAGGTGGTTCCGGCAGTGAAAAAATACAAGCTTCATTCGTTGGTGGAAGCGCAGTCGGTGTTTTGAAACATATCAGCGGCTCAAAATGGGAAGCTTACCCGGTTCAGCGCGGCGAACAAATTATCAATGTAACCATTGACGGAAAGACAACGCCAACAAAATGGCGTGTAAAACCTTTGCCGGATCCCACAGCATTTGTAGGCCTTCACAGGGGAGGCACGATTCCTACCTCCGAGTTTAAGGCTAGCCTGGGATTAATTACCAGGTTGGCGGACGCAGAATTTGAAGCTCCTTTCAAAGTGATCAGTTACAAATTAGGAGCAATCGGCGGTAGCATCCCCGTGTATACGCAGGCTTTAAACGAAGGAAACAAGTGGACTGGGAAAGCTGCAGACATCATCAATCGGGCTTCGCCGGGAACTCAGGTTTTCTTTGATGAAATTACGGTTGTCGGACCCGATGGCAAACAGCGACAGATACAGGGAATATTCTTTAATTTGAGATAAAGGAATCAGTTCGCCGGGCATGGCGAACTTTTTGCAACTAGTAAATTCGTAAAATTCGAAAAATGAAAAACAGCTTGATCAGGTTCAGTCTATTGGCTCTGGTGATTGCCCTCGCAGTCGGTACGGTGAACGCCCAAACAACTAAGCGTACATCGAAAAAAAGGACAACCAAAAAGACAAATACGAGCAAGAACAATGCGAATACGGCAGCGGTTACACCGGCAGTTGACACGACCAAAAAACCTGCTAACATCGAGCCGGATATTGTGCTGGATACCCCGCTCAAATCTTTAAGAAATGATGCCTCGATTGAACGCACCCTAATTAAGGATCGCACGCCTCTGGCCTACCAGTATATCCGCGAGGATGATGCAGTTTACAGGCAGCGTGTATGGCGCGAAATTGACGTACACGAGAAGATGAATCTCCCGTTTTCATATTCGGCGACAGAAGATAACGGCAACCAGCGTTTTATCATGATCTTGCTTAATGCGATCAAAAGTGGAGAAATTACTGCCTTTGACCCGCAGAATGACCGTTTTACGACTCCATACACTTTCAAAGATATTGCAACCAGCCTTGTTGGAAAACCACATGTCATACAGATTCCTGACTTCGCGAAAGATCCCGATGGCTCGAAGGGCCTGACAAAAGACACTACCATAATGGATGTTTTCAATGCAGAGTCCATCGAAAGATATTGGATTAAAGAAGAATGGGTATTTGACAAGCAGACTTCGCGTATGTATGCGCGGATACTGGGTATTGCTCCTCTCAAGACGCTTATTAATTCCGATGGAAGTTTCCGCGCCGTATTGCCGATCTTCTGGGTATACTATCCGGATCTCAGACCAATGCTTGCGAAATTTGAAGCTTATAACGGAAAGAACTTCGGCGCTAGAATGAGCTGGGAAGAATTATTTGAAAGCCGGATGTTTGCGAGTCGAATCATCAAGTCAACGATGGATAACCCGGGCGACAAGTACATCGGCGAATACATTAAGGATCCTATTCTTGCGCTGCTGGAAGGAGACGACATCAAGGATAAAATATTCAATTACGAACAGGATCTTTGGTCCTATTAATCCTCATAACCTCATTTTTGGTTAAAAGGTATCGTAGATTTACGATGCCTTTTTTGTTTTTGTCGACTTTTGAAAAAATCTTTTGCACATTTTGGAAAAAGGATAAAATAGCGAAGAGCATTTATTGATAAATAGAATTGTTTTGCTACTTTTACTTCGGTTTTTCATAGGATATTGGATTTTAAAAACGGGGCTGAATATTCATTCTGGCCCCTTGTTTTTTGAAGGAATTAGAACATATATACGATCATTGTTTTGACTCACCTCTTACGCAGACGCTAAATTTTCTTCACTTCTTTCGGCCAGAAAATCTTTACGAAAACAATTTTTCCCCGTCTATTTATAAGCCGCTTTCGAAAGCGAATTAAAGCCAAACCGGTTTTTTACCTCGTCGATCGTGCGGTAAAGTGCACTTTTTCTTTCGTCGTCACCAAACATGTCCGTCTGTTGGCCCTGATCCGAGAGGTGGCTGAGCCTGACGCCCAACAATCGCACTGATTTTTTGTTTCTGTAAAGTTTGCGAAAAAGATCTTTGGCTTTCCGGATGAGTTCGTCATCATAATCGGTGAGGTCAATGGAGACTTGCCTGGATGTCGTCTCGAAATCCGAATAGCGGATTTTCACGGCAATGCATCCGGCAATTTTCTGATCCTGCCTCAATTCATAGGCGATTTTTTCCGTCATTCGAACAACCTCCGAAAGAAGAAAAGTGAGATCAGTACTGTTTTCAAAAAAAGTATTCTCTGTTGAAATAGATTTCGCTCTTCGCATGTTTACTACCTGGTGCACATTGATCCCGTTGGATTTATTCCATAAGTCGGCGCCGTATTTGCCAAAATATTTTTCCAAGAGCGATGTGGATTGGCGGCTGATGTCTTCGATGGTATTGATGCCGAGATCATTGAGCGCTTTGCAGGTGTGCTTGCCAACGCCGGGAATTTTTGACACGAGCAGCGGAGCGAGAAATTCCTTTTCCCTTCCCGGCGGTATATACAGATAACCATTTGGCTTTGCTTCATCTGTTGCGATTTTGGCTACCAGTTTACTGGAGGCCATGCCAAATGAAATTGGGAGTTTCGTTTTAGATATAATTTTTTCCCTTAATTGAATTGTCCATTTGTACGGTTCAAAAAAACGCTCCATTCCGGTCAGGTCGATATAAAATTCATCGACCGAGGCCTTTTCATATAGCGGCGCATTTTCCGCAATTATATCGGTAACCCATTGTGAATACTTTCCATAGTCCTTGTATGACCCACTGACAACGATCGCCTGGGGACAAAGGCGCATCGCCGACTTCATCGGCATCGCGGAATGCACGACAAACTTTCTCGTCTCATAACTGCACGCGCAGACCACTCCCCTTTCATTGTGTCCTCCAACGATCAATGGCTTGCCCTTTAGCGAAGGGTCATTCAGGCATTCGACCGATACAAAAAAAGCATCGAGATCAAAATGCGCTATAATTCTCTGCTGGGTTTCTGGCATAAAACTCTCCTTAAATGTACTAATTTCTTTAGTACGAAGGCCTCAAAGCAATCGGAAAACTTTACTTTTATCTTTATGGAATGGCTAGCCCCGGGAGTATCGCAGCTAAATGACCTGATCACTTTTCTGCGCCGCAAGGCGCAGACCAACGATATAGTGAAGAAACACCTCATCATGGAACTTCGGGATAATCTGAACTTATTCAAGAACGCCTACATTAATCATTCGTCTTATGACCGGCTGGCTGGACTACTCAGCAATGAGGCCTACAAAGAGGCTATAAGAAATAATTTCTCGTATAAAAAGTTCAAACGTGATTTGATTGGCGTTGACGACGTGGCGGATGGGAGAAATAAAAAGTACATTGGATGGACGCTCGAGAGGCTTGCCTTCAAAATCGATGAAAAAATCGTTGAGCTGAAAAATATACGCGAATTGAACGGCGGCTCATTCGTGCACGCAAAAAATGACATTCCACTCATGTTCAGCAACCTTTATTTCAGAATGAAGTTAATGGCCGATCTTATCCGACTGGGTAATTAATTATCGATATATATCCAGGAGTCCATCGGGCAATTCAACATGCACTTCCCTTTTGCGTTTATCGATTCTTATCAGGCTTTTGTCATGCAGTGGAATAAGTGCCTCTTTTTCTTTCCACTTAATTTTGCATAGCAACTGGTGTGGCATTTCGATCACCTCATAGATTTCCCCCAGGTCGGCATCCTGGCTGACCAAATGAAAGCCCACAAGCGAAGCGGGTGAGGATGAATCAGCATGCTTTCTAAAAGACCGTTCTTCGAGCCAGGCTTCCTTTCCAAGCAGCTTCTCAGCAGATTCCTTTGAGTCAATACCTTCGATCTTGACAACAAGTTCATTTTCCTTTTTGACCCTGATTTGCTCAACAAAATAAGGGAACATGGAATTTGAGACCTCATGTATAAAAATTGTCGGAATCTCTTTCAGAGAGTTTTTGCTCCCCAGGTGGTGTGACAAAATTAACTCGCCGCGATATCCATGCGTTGCTACGAACCGTCCTACATTTCTGTACTCTTTCATGCAAAAAAAACCCGATGAATTCCTTCACCGGGTTGATGTTATGATTTAAAATTTATAATCGTTATTCTTCACCAGCTTCACCTTCCGGCTTTTTTTCAGCTTTACGAACCGGAGCTTGTCCACGCTTGACAAATTTTGATTTGCGGTGATCTTCCTGTCTCTTCCTGAGTTGGACCTCATGTTCAGAATGCCATTTCTGAAACTTCTCCATGGCCGCCGCATCATCAAACAAGCCAAGCTTGACGCCACGCAACAGGTGCTTCAGGTACAAGACTCCTTTATATGAAAGAATCCTGCGCACCGTATCAGTCGGCTGGGCACCTTTATGCAACCAGTCGAGAGCTTTCTGGCGATCGAGTTGTACAGCTGCTGGTACGGTTAGCGGATTGTATGTGCCGATTTTCTGGATGAATTTACCGTCTCTGGGGGCACGCGCATCAGCAACGACGATAAAGTAAAAGGGTCTCTTTTTTGACCCATGACGTTGAAGTCGGATTTTTACTGGCATCTTAAATAGATATTTAAATGCGTTAATTAATAAGGTTAATTATTAGGATTGCAAAGGTAGCAATCGATTCAATCTGTTCAAAATTAATACTTCATTCATAAATGTGATAATATCCAAGACACTTTTTTATCAACGGTCGAAATCATCTTTTCCCCAAGCCAAACCGGCCGCCTGCGGGTAACTTATTTAACGATTTCATCATCTGCTTCATCTGGTCGAATTGCTTCATAAACGCGTTAATTTCCGCCAGGTCTTTTCCACTCCCTGATGCAATACGCTTCCGCCTGTTTTGGTCGATAACGTCCGGGTTGGCCCTTTCGTAGGGCGTCATGGAATTGATCATAGCCTCGATCCCTTTAAACGAATCATTACTCACATCAATATCTTTCATCGCTTTTCCGACACCGGGTATCATGGACATCAGGTCCTTCAAATTGCCCATTTTTTTTATCTGTTCGAGTTGTTGCTTAAAATCTTCAAAATCAAACTGGTTTTTACGGATTTTTTTCTCCAGTTTTTTCGCCTGCTCCTCATCGAACTGTGACTGTGCCCTTTCCACAAGTGTCGTAATGTCGCCCATCCCGAGAATTCTTTGGGCCATTCTCTCAGGATAAAAGACATCCAGGGTGTCCAATTTTTCACCCATGCTGACAAACTTGATTGGCTTGTCTACAGTATACTTGATCGATAATGCTGCTCCCCCACGCGTGTCGCCGTCAAGTTTGGTAAGCACTACTCCCGAAAAGTTCAGCCGGTCATTAAAGGACTTTGCAGTATTAACCGCATCCTGGCCGGTCATCGAATCGACTACAAAAAGGATCTCCTGAGGCTGGACTGCCTGTTTAATATTTTCGACTTCCGACATCATCGCTTCGTCAATGGCTAACCGGCCGGCGGTGTCGATGATGACTACATTCTTATTCCTTGACCTCGATTCCCGAAGAGCGTTTTTTGCAATGTCTACCGCATCCCGGTTCTCGGCATCGGAGTAGACTTCAACGTTGACTTGCTCGCCCAGGATTCTCAATTGTTCGATCGCAGCGGGCCGATATATGTCACCTGCAACCAGCATTGGTGAAAGACCTCTCTTATTTTTCAGGTAATTCGCCAATTTGGCGCTAAACGTTGTCTTACCGCTACCCTGAAGTCCCGCTATGAGGACTACTGCAGGATTGCCTTTAGCGTTGAATTCTGATTCTGCCCCGCCCATCAAGGAAGCCAATTCGTCCTTGACAATCTTGACCATGAGTTGCCCCGGGCTGACCGCAGTTAACACTTTTTGCCCGAGCGCCTTTTCCTTGACCGTGTCCGTAAATTCCTTTGCGATCTTATAATTGACATCAGCGTCAATCAGCGCCCTTCGAATGTCCTTTACTGTGGCAGCAATATTGAGCTCCGTGATCCGGCCTTCTCCCTTAATTTGCTTGAAGGCCGATTCGAGACGGTCGGTTAAATTTTCGAACATGGTGACGATTTAAATACTGTCAATGTAGTCTGGCCCGAATGGACTGAAACCAAAAAAATAAAGTGAATACAAACCTGGTTATATTCACTTCAAATGAGCTGCGAAATTAAGGAAACAAAGTAGAATTTATCGGTAATGTATCAGTTTATTTAGACTCCGAGATAAGTTTTTAGCGATTCTGAACGTGTGTTTGTCCTCAGTTTCGTGATTGCTTTATCTTTTATCTGGCGGACACGCTCGCGGGTGAGGTTAAACCGTTCGCCGATATCTTCCAGGCTCATGGGATGATCAGTTCCAATCCCAAAGAAAAAACATATCACCTCCTTTTGGCGTTCGGTGAGACTTTTCATCGATCTTTCTATTTCCTGTTTCAGTGATTCGTCATACTCGATCCTTTTTTCTGCCCTTTCTGCATTGGGATTTTCGAATACATCAATCAATGTACTCTCTTCGCCATCTGACAAGGGAGTATCTACGCTTACATGGCGGGCAGTGATTCCGATTGTTGATAAAACCTCCTCAATGTCCAATTCGAGAATTTCGGCGAGCTCTTCAGCAGAAGGTTCGCGTTCAAATTCCTGCTCCAGCTGCGAATAAGCTTTCTGTATCCTATTAGTCAACCCAACCTTATTTAGCGGAAGACGAACAATCCTCGATTGTTCTGCAAGAGCCTGCAGAATGCTTTGACGAATCCACCACACGGCGTAAGAAATAAATTTGAATCCGCGGGTTTCATCGAAACGCTGGGCAGCCTTGATCAGTCCCAGGTTGCCCTCATTGATTAAATCCGGCAGGGATAAGCCCTGGTTCTGGTATTGTTTAGCGACAGAAACTACAAATCTAAGGTTGGCCTTTGTCAGTTTTTCAAGCGCTTTCTGATCCCCCTGCCTGATCCGCACCGCCAGTTTTACCTCATCCTCCGGCCCGATCAACTCAACTTTTCCTATCTCCTGCAAATACTTTTCTAAACTCTGAGATTCCCGGTTAGTGATGCTTTTCGTGATCTTCAGTTGGCGCATACTCATAGGCGAGCAGATTTTAAGGGTTCTCTAAATTAATAGACGTTATCCACAGGGACGACGAATTAACCTCTAACGTAAATTCATTTCTTTTCGTGCTCCTATTTTGAAATAAGTGGGCTACCCCGTCCATCGGAGCTAAATGGATGATTTTAAATGTGATAAAATAATAAAATTTCTTTAATAAATATTTGATTATCAATCAAAATAATGAGGAGTATAAGCCGGCAATCCGCCTATTTGGTCAAATTGGATAAAAAAATTTTGACCGTTGAAATATTTGTTTATTATTGCGCAGGAAGATTCGTTTTGTCATGCAAGCGGATTTATTTCAGCATTGTTTTGGATCGATTATACATGCTTATATGATGTCTAGTTTGGTAAAGATTCAATTGAATATTAATGAGCAAAAAACAGTTATTTACGTTAGAATACCCAATAAGATGTTCTCCTACCATATTATATGAGTTCTTAAGTAGTCCGTCAGGTTTGCAAGAATGGTTTGCCGATAAAGTTGATGAACGTGATAAAGTTTTCAGTTTTTCGTGGAATGGTTCAACAGATAAGGCTGAAGTTTTGGAAACAGAGCTTGACAAATTTATCAGGTTTCACTGGACTCATGCACCGAAGGACGAATTCTTCGAATTCAGGATAGAGAAATCGGAAGTCACTAATCAAACAATATTGGTGATTAAAGATTTTGCCGACAAAAAAGATATCAAAGACCAAAGCCTTCTTTGGGGTTCACAGGTTAAAGATCTGTTTCATCGACTTGGCAGCTAACCTCCGACTGATTGTAAAAGCGTTCTGCAAATCCTTGCCAGTCCCTCCGCCGACACATTCCAATCTTTCAGTTCGAGGACAGAGGTAATTTTCAAAAATGGCAGTTCGCTGAAGCGTTTCTCCAAATCTGCCTTTGTGAGTTCGCGAAAGGAGATCGGGCCGGCGGCGGCGAGGTCATGTTCCCATTCGTTATGCGCTGTAACAAGACAGAAATTTTGTGTAGATAAAAGCTGCCTGTTTGCCAAAATATTATCCTGGAGTCGGTCACGAAATGTTCCTTTCAGGTGCAGGGTGACGCTAAAATAATGCGCCCACCAAAAAAAAGTGCGGATTGCAAAAATGTCATTTTTGGAAAAATTTCTTGGGCAATCGAGCACTACATATGGAAAGCCTCTGTAGTTCTCCCCCTTTGAAATCTTCGGTGGAGTCCTTCTTAGCTCATGAGGCAATCGTGATTCTTCCAGTTCGTCAGTCATGGTGCTCGCCAGCGAGCCAAAAAGCTGGTAAACTTTTTGGATAATTCTATTCTTTGTTAAAATCCATTCGCCATTTCTGACCAGTACCATTTCCTCTTCCGAAAGCTGTATTTTTGCCTCATCCATTTGCTAAAGGTATTTCATCATTTTTATAGAAAAATTGCCGTTGATTAAAAAGCTGGACATCCTGATTGTACGATCATTCGTCGGACCTTTTATAGCGACCTTTTTCATTACGCTGTTTGTACTGGTTCTGCAATTTTTTTGGTTGTGGATTGATGACATCGTTGGCAAGGGACTCGACTTTCTGACGATTGGTCGTTTTGTCGCTTATGTTTCGGCCACCCTCGTGCCGCTGGCCCTTCCCCTTGCCGTGCTGCTTTCTTCGATTATGACATTTGGTAACCTCGGAGAACGATTTGAGCTGGTCGCGATCAAATCGGCCGGAATATCTCTTCTCCGATTTATGAGCCCCCTGTTCGCCGTCAGTATCCTGCTTTGCGGAATTTCATTTCTGTTCAACAATTTTATTAACCCCGTAGTGAACCTGAAAATGCAGACCATGCGTTATGATATCGTCGTGGCAAAGCCGGCATTTGATATCAAAGAGGGTGTCTTTTATGACAAAATAGACGGCTATATAATCAAGATTGGAAAAAAAGAAAAGGACAATTCCACGATCGAGAATATCCTGATCTATGAACACCCGCAGGGCACCTACAATTCTCTTCAGGATAATGTCATTATTGCAGAAAGGGGAAAAATGAAAGTAACCAAGGATAACTTTCTTGAATTTGACCTGCAAAACGGCTGGCTCTACCAAGAAACAGGACAACACATGACGACCAATACGGAATTCATCCGGGTCGGATTCAAGTATTACAAGAAGGTTTTCGATCTGAGTTCATTTAAACTAAGCCGAAGTGACGACAATACTTTCAAGAACAATTATCAGATGCTGAACATCAAGCAGCTGACCTTTACAATTGATTCTTTGAAAAAAAGGGATAATGAATGGCTGGCAAGGACGAATCTGATGATGACGCAGCAGCTTCTCTTTCCAAAATATATTGATTCTAACTGGGACAAGATCAAGCCAAAACAATCATCAAGCATAAAATCGTTCCAGGATATCGTGCCCGATAGCTTACGGTCATTTGTTTTTGAAAGGGGAATGTCGGTCGTAAATAATGTCAAGAGCACCTTTGACCAAAACGATTTACAATATTCGAACGAGGAAAAGGAGTTGAGACTCCATGAAGTAGCCTGGCATGATAAATTGACCATGTCCTTGGCATGCCTGGTCCTGTTTCTAATTGGCGCGCCACTGGGATCCATTATCCGCAAGGGAGGAGTCGGCATGCCCCTCATATTCGCAGTGGTTTTTTTCGTCATTTTTTATCTACTGAATAATTATGGGACTAAGTTTGTCAAGGAAGGCGTTTTGACGCCGGTGGCCGGCATGTGGATGGCTACTTATATTTTGCTGCCTGTTGGAATATTCCTCACCTACAAAGCGCTTCATGACTCCCAGCTGTTTAATAAGGAGTTTTACTCCCGTATCAAAAAGAGACTCTGGCATTTCTCCGAAATCCTTCCCTTTTTCAGGCGGCAGAAAGAGGGTTCCACATTGCAGACCTATTCTGATTAGTCGTTTTCCATACCCAGAAAATTGTATCTACATTTACCGGAAATTGTTTTAATTGGAACGAAATGGCCGGCAGAATCTCAAGATGCAGCAATTGATATTCATAGTTGCTGTAATCCTCTTCCTGCTGAAAATCGTTGCCTATTTCCTCACCCGGTCCGTGGCGATACTTACTGATGCATTAGAAAGTATTGTCAATGTTATCGCAGGTTTTATTGGCCTGTATAGTCTGTTCATCGCAGCAAAACCTCGGGACAGGGATCATCCCTATGGCCATGGCAAGGCAGAATTCCTTTCGGCAGCCGTGGAAGGCGTTTTGATCATCATCGCAGGGGTTTTTATCATTTATGAAGGAGTTGCGGGGCTCATCCATCCTCACGAGCTTAAGCAGCTCGATTTTGGGATACTGTTGATTGCAGTGACAGCGATCATCAATTACTTAATTGGCAATCTGAGCATACGCAAGGGAAAGAAGAATAATTCTGCTGTGCTCATCGCCAGTGGCAGGCATCTTCAGACAGACACTTATTCAACAATCGGCATCATCCTGGGGCTAATACTGATTTACGTTACACACGTCAAATGGATGGACAGTGCCATTGCTTTGCTTTTTGCTTTGATCATTATATATACCGGCTACCGTGTCCTTCGGTCTTCGATCGCGGGTATCATGGATGAAGCAGATGAAAAACTCCTCAGGCATCTCGTCGAGTTTTTAAATATTAACCGGCGCGAAAACTGGGTTGATCTTCATAATCTACGCGTGATCAAATATGGCAGCGTTCTCCATATTGACTGCCATTTAACCGTCCCCTGGTACCTGAGTGTTCGCGAAGCCCATGATGAAGTTGACGCATTGCTGAAATTTATCAAAAAGGAATTTGGCGACGCCGTCGAGATATTTGTCCATACGGACCCCTGTCTCGATTTTTCCTGTCGAATCTGCATTAAACGCGACTGTGATGTTCGCAAGAAGCATTTCGAAAAAAGAATTGAATGGTCACTTCAAAATGTAATTGCTGACCGAAAGCATACGGTTGGCAGCGACTGACACTCTCCTCGCAATCTTGTTATTGGCCAAGGGAGGTAATTCTCCATTCTGGAAATTCGATATATTTTTGAATATAATTCGTTACTTTAGTAGTTTGGCAGAATAAAATTCTGAAATGGGGTTGGAAATCGATATAACGGACGTTAATATTCTCGCGGCATTACAGGCCGATGCCTGCCTCCAAAATGCCGAGCTGGCCCGAAAGCTGAAAATGGCCCCGTCTGCCGTCTTAGAAAGAGTGAAAAAACTAGAGCAAAAGAACGTCATCCAGGCATACAACGCGAAGATCAATCCCGCCATCCTTGATCTTAAACTGCTGGCATTTATCTTCATCAAGACAAGCGAAGGGCCCGGCAGCGCGGCCGTAGCCAAGAGCCTCGCACGAATACCGGATGTGCTTGAACTCCACCATATCGCGGGTGAAGACTGTTACCTCATGAAAGTCCGCTCCAAGGATCCTTTATCATTAATTCAATTCATGCGTGAAAAAATGAGCAGGATAAGCGGCATACTGACGACTAAGACGACAATTGTTCTCGAAACAATCAAAGAAGATAATTACCTGCCCATACCAAAGCTGACAGCATGGAAAAAACACTGACATTAAGGGAACCTTCCAAAATGCTCATCCTTTTGGCATTTGGTGCGGTCTATATATTCTGGGGATCAACCTATATTGCCATTGCCCTTGCAATTAAAAGTACTCCCCCTTTCCTGATGGCAGCGATCCGGTTTTTTGTAGCGGGAATTATTCTTTTCCTATGGTGCATCGCCCGAGGAGAGAAAATACCGGATAAAGCGTCGGCGTCGAAAAATTCGGCTGCTGGCATCCTGATGTTGTTTTTTGGTACGACTTCGTTGATCTGGGTCGAGCAATACCTGCCGGCAGGACTATGTTCCATCCTGATAGCTACGACGCCGTTCTGGTTCATCCTGCTCGATCGAAAGCACTGGAAGGACAATTTTGCCGACAAATTCATTCTCGTTGGCCTCATGATTGGCCTGGTTGGTATCGTCATGCTGTCGGCCAATAAGGGTGCCATCAATTGGCATGGCGGAAAACTGCAGGTGATCAGTTTTTTTGTATTGTTGGTAGGCAGCGCGCTTTGGGCGACCGGCTCACTTTACTCCAAATACTCGGTGACGAACGGATCCACAAGCATGAAGGCTAGCATCCAGATGATGGCAGCCGGTCTCTTTGCATTGGTGGTTTCCCTTTTTGCCGGCGAGTTTAACAATTTTTCGTGGGGGCAGATAACCGTCAGTTCCATTAAAGCGATGCTTTATCTGATCACATTCGGGTCCCTCGTCGGATTCATCGCTTATGTCTGGCTTCTCGATGTGCGGCCCCCTGCAATCGTCGGCACCTATGCCTATGTAAACCCCGCCGTAGCTATGTTTCTCGGGTGGTGGATTCTTGATGAAAAAATAACGACGATCCAGGTACTTTCTCTCTTTGTCATCCTGTTTGGAGTTCTCCTGGTGAACCTGTCGAAATACAAAAAATAGCGAAAAAAAACACAAACGAGAGTAGCCGGTTGTTTGATTTCGCAAAAGCTTCCCGCCCGTGTCGGGCCAGGAGGCCGTTGGATAAATATAGGCTATACAGCATGTTGTCGGACAGATCAAAAAAAGAAAAAAGTAGCCGCCGGTTCTTATATTTACAGAATATTCAAAAACTTACGTATGCAGGCTTGGAAAGAATACCAGGAAAAAAATAAAGAGCGATTTCTGAACGAACTATTGGATCTATTGAAGATTTCTTCTATAAGTGCCAGGGCAGAATTTACAAACGACATGATTCGATGCGCCGAAGCAGTCAAACAAAAACTTCTTGAGGCAGGAGTTGATAAAGCAGAAGTTTACAATACGGGGGGGCACCCGGTGGTGTTTGCCGAAAAGGTCGTCGATCCATCCAAGCCAACTGTTCTTGTTTACGGTCATTATGATGTTCAGCCACCCGACCCAATAACGTTGTGGCAAAGCGGGCCCTTCGAGCCGGTGATTCGCGATGGTAAAATTTTTGCCCGTGGCGCAGCCGATGACAAGGGACAATTCTACATGCATATTAAGGCGTTTGAAATAATGACAAAGACGAATTCGCTGCCAACAAACGTTAAGTTTATTATCGAAGGAGAAGAAGAAGTCGGCTCGCCAAGCTTGGCAGAATTTCTTTCCTCACACAAGAACATGCTCAAGGCTGATGTGATCCTGATCAGCGATACGGCGATGATTAGCCTCGAAAATCCTTCTATTGATACCGGGGTAAGGGGGCTTTCATATATCGAAATTGAAGTCACGGGTCCGAATCGCGACTTGCACAGCGGAGTTTATGGAGGCGCCGTAGCAAACCCAATCACCATGCTTGCCAAAATGATAGCATCCTGTCATGATGAAAACAACCACATCACAATTCCTGGATTTTATGATGATGTCATCGAAGCAAGCGGGGAAGAAAGAGCAATGCTGGCCGCGGCTCCTTTTGACGAAAAGGAATTTGAGAACGATCTAGGTATCCATGCGCCCTGGGGTGAAAAAGGTTATTCAACGAGTGAGCGGACGGGCATTCGCCCCACCCTTGAAGTGAATGGCATATGGGGCGGGTATATCGAAGAAGGGTCGAAAACGGTACTGCCCGCCAAGGTCTTTGCAAAAATTTCTGCGCGATTGGTTCCCAACCAGTCATCGGAAAAAATTGCAAAGCTTTTGATAGATTATTTTGAGCGCATAGCGCCGCCTGGCGTTTCTGTGATCGCTAAAGAACACCATGGAGGCGAACCTTATCTTACGCCGCTCGATTCGCTTGCTTACCGCGCAGCCTCCAGAGCTATCGAGGAAACATTTCATCGTAAGCCCGTTCCGGTTCGGGGCGGAGGAAGTATTCCGATTTGCTCGCTTTTTGAAAAGGAACTTGGCATAAAAATCGTATTTCTGGGATTTGGTCTGGATAGTGATAATCTCCATTCACCTAATGAGAAATTCGACCTGGCCAATTTTTACAGGGGAATTGAGACCATCCCCTATTTTCACAAGTATTTTGCAGAAATGAGTTGAACCTTTCCGCTCGCAAAATAATGTGATCATGACAGAACCTTCAAAAGAAAAACTCAGGCTCGATAAATACCTCTGGGCGATCAGGATGTTCAAAACAAGGGCGCTAGCCACGGAGGCATGCAACAGGGGCAAAATCAAATTCAATGCCGCGCAGGTCAAGCCATCTAAGCAGGTGCATCTGGGCGAAGAGTATGATTTAAAGACGGAAACGAGGCGATGGCGTATCAAGGTCGCAGGATTGCTTGATCACCGTGTCCAATACAATTTGGCCGTCAATTATTATCTTGATATTACACCGTCTGAGGAATTGGAGCGGTTTCAGCACCAGGCCGCGAGCTTTCACACAGGCAAGCGCCAAAGCAAGATTGGCAGGCCGACCAAAAAGCAGCGCCGTGACCTCAATGATTTTCTGGAGGAATGAACCGGACAATTCGCTACCGTCAGATTCCGTAGAATCTTGTTGCATTTAGCCCAAATACCTTTTCTCTTGTTTCGATATCAAAATTCTGCATGTAATTTTCGAGCAAGCTTTTCCATTGGACGTACAAACCTGACACAAGGATTACCGGCCAGTCGCTGCCAAACATCAGTCGGTCAGGACCGAAAAATTCGAAAACTGAATCCAGGTAGGGGTAAAATTCGTTGACACTCCAACCCTTCCAGGCTGCTTCTGTAAAAAGCCCCGAAATTTTACAATAGACATTTCCCTGCTGGGCGATTTCTTTCATGTGCTTTCTCCAGTCGTCAATCTCTTTTCGCCTGATATCCGGCTTTGCACAATGATCGATCACCAGTCGGTGATCAGGAAAATTTCGTACGAATGAAACTGCTTCGGCCAGCTGGTAGTGATAAATGAGAATATCGTAAGTATAGTTGAACTCCTTTAAGAGAGCTACGCCATGCAGAAATTCAGGCTTCAGCAGAAAACCGGCGACCTCGCCCTGCACGATATGGCGATACCCCCTGATCAGGCCGAATTCTGCAAAATGGCGAAGGCGATTTTCCAGGTTTGGCGACTGAAGGTCGACCCAGCCCACGATCCCTTTAATCTCCTTGTGATTTT
This sequence comes from Chitinophagia bacterium, assembly GCA_021324175.1. Taxonomy (GTDB): domain Bacteria; phylum Bacteroidota; class Bacteroidia; order Chitinophagales; family Chitinophagaceae; genus Puia. The sequence goes on along the minus strand of JAJPJP010000234.1, from coordinate 27,297 downwards.
TTGCGAGTTCAACAAGGAACCTGGTTTCCAATTCTGACTGATCGGCCTGGACTGCGACGCATGCATCCATTCCGTTTCGCCTTAGACTAACCGAAAGCTGATCTGGCAGGTAATCCTGCTGCAGAACTTTCATGTCGTCGTTAATCCATGCATAGCGTTTTTTTTCGTATTTCCAGAAATGCACATGGGAGTCAATATTCATAAATTGGTTTGAAGGGAAATTGCTATCGGATCAGATTTATGAAGAAATAAATAAGAGCCACGCTCAGCCTATGCCAGGCGGAAAATCTCATGCATCAGCACCCATTTCTCACCTGGCTTTGACCAGGGCAATGGCTGCTGAAATTTCCACATCAGGTTCTCCCAGTCCTGAACCCGCCGGTTAGCCGCGTCTGCTGCGAACTTATCGTCAAACGAGAAGCCGTCGGCAACCTCCATGATCATAAACAGCCTGTTCCCTGTCCTGTAAATGGACATCGATTCAATCCCCGACTCGCGGATGCTGTCTTCGATTTCTCTCCAGACATTCTTATGATAGTGTTCGTATTCTGCAATGAGTGCAGGGTCCTCCTTCAGATCAAGGGCAAGGCAATAACGCTTCATAACTGGTTATTTCATGAAGATATTGATTTCCGGAAGATAAACGCTAATTCGCCGTGCATCGGGGTAAACTAACGCTCATTAGTTTTTTGGAGTACCTTTGCCTATCACAAAAACATGGCTTCATCTTTACAAAACAAGATCAGGATTATTACGGCAGCATCGCTTTTCGACGGTCACGACGCCGCGATCAATATCATGCGCCGGATCATGCAGGCAAAGGGTGCCGAAGTTATCCATCTTGGTCATAACCGTAGTGTCCAGGAAATCGTGGAGGCAGCCATTGAAGAAGACGTTCAAGGCATAGCTGTTACTTCTTACCAGGGCGGACACCTGGAATACTTCAAATACATGAAGGACCTCCTTGACGAAAATGGATGCGGGCATATCAGAATATTTGGCGGTGGCGGCGGAACTATCCTACCCCAGGAAATCAATGAACTGCATAAATATGGAATAAGCCGGGTCTACTCGCCCGATGATGGCAGAAAAATGGGACTGGAGGGCATGATCGATGACCTCCTAGGAAAATGCGATTTTAGCCTGAATGGCAACGGCCATTATGATCATCAAATGACTCTGGGAGAATGGAAGGATGTGCGAAAGGTTGCGCGGGAAATTACCAATGCAGAGAACGGCCTCGGTGGGGAAGACGGCAAGATCAGGGACAAGGAAATTCCCGTGCTCGGTATCACAGGTACTGGAGGCGCAGGTAAATCATCTATCACCGACGAAATAGTCCGGCGATTTCTCAATCATTTCCAGGATAAAACAGTTGCCGTCATATCGGTTGATCCTTCAAAAAAAAAGACCGGAGGTGCGCTGCTGGGTGACCGGATTCGAATGAATTCGATTTCATCGCCGCGCGTGTATATGAGAAGCCTCGCGACGAGAGAAAGCGACAAGTCACTAAGTGAGCATGTTGGCGAAGCTATCGGAATCTGCAAAAAAAATGGATTCGATTTTATTATTCTGGAATCGGTGGGATCAGGTCAAAGCGATGTATCCATACTGGATCATTGCGGAATCAGTCTTTATGTTATGACACCGGAATATGGCGCAGCGTCACAATTGGAAAAAATCAATATGCTTGATTTTGCAGACCTGATCGCCATTAACAAGTTCGATAAGGCTGGCGGATTAGATGCGCTTGGCGAAGTCCGTAAACAGTATAAACGTAACCACAACCTTTTCTCCGCGAAGGATGATACGCTTCCCATCCTGGGCACCGTTGCTGCACAATTTAATGACCGGGGCGTAAACGCGCTCTTTGACGCTCTGATCCGCAGGGTCCATGATAAATACCCGACCTCCTTCGAGGGTGAATTGCGCGAAGGCGAATTCCGATCTCCTACAAATAACAATACGATCATTCCTCCGTCAAGAATTCGCTATCTCTCAGAAATATCCGAGGTCGTCCGGGATTATAATGACAAATCAAGAGAACAGGCGGAGATAGCAAGTCGGTTATACCAGCTCAAGGGGGCCCTCGAAATCGTCCGGGAGAAGGGTGAATCAGCTGCCCAAAATGAACTTTTGGAAGCCATCGCAAGTTGGGAGAAAAAACTCATGCCCGTTTGCCGTAAACTCGTCGATGAATGGGAAGAAACCAAATCCAGATACAAACGTGATTTTTTTGAATATGACGTCCGGGGAAAGAAAATCCGGCAACCAATTTTTTTCAAAACACTTTCTCATACCCGCGTGCCAAAAATTGCTGTACCCAGATTCCGGGACTGGGGCGATATTCTGCACTGGCGCCTGCAGGAAAATTTCCCCGGGAAATTTCCCTATACCGCTGGAGTTTTCCCTTTGAAAAGACAAGAGGAAGATCCAACGCGGATGTTTGCCGGAGAAGGCGGCCCTGAACGCACGAACAAAAGATTCCATTATCTGTCTATCGATCAGCCCGCCAAGAGACTGAGCACAGCGTTCGACAGTGTTACTTTATACGGCGAAGATCCCGCAATGCGTCCCGACATTTTAGGCAAGGTGGGCAATAGCGGCGTCAGTATCTGCACTGTTGATGATGCCAAAAAACTATATTCCGGTTTTGACCTTTGCGATCCAAAAACCTCGGTAAGCATGACCATTAACGGGCCGGCCCCGGTTATCCTGGCATTTTTCTTAAACGCGGCCATTGATCAACAATGCGAGAAATGGGTCCATGCGAATACAGCCTGGGAAACTGTGCGCAGTATAATTGATTCAAAATTCGCGAGATTTCAGAGACCGGGTTATTACAATCCTCTTTCGCCGGAACGCCTTCCTGATGGGAACGACGGACTGGGCCTAGGTTTGCTCGGCGTAAGCGGCGACGAGGTTTTACCAAATGAAGTCTATCAATTGATAAAACAGCAAACGCTGGAACAGGTTCGGGGAACGGTACAGGCCGACATCCTCAAAGAAGATCAGGCCCAAAACACGTGCATATTTTCTACGGAGTTTGCATTAAAACTGATGGGGGACGTACAACAATATTTCATCAATCACAAGGTTCGCAATTTCTACAGTGTAAGTATAAGCGGATACCATATTGCCGAAGCTGGCGCGAATCCCATCACCCAGCTCGCATTTACACTGGCTAACGGTTACACTTATGTAGAGTATTACCTGAGTCGGGGGATGAAAATCGACGAATTCGCGCCAAATCTTTCATTCTTTTTCAGCAACGGGATGGACGCCGAATATGGAGTAATAGGAAGGGTGGCGAGGCGAATTTGGGCCAAGGCGATCAAATTAAAATATGGCGGCAACAGCCGTTCGCAAAAATTAAAATATCATATCCAGACTTCGGGCAGGAGCCTGCATGCGCAGGAAATCGATTTTAACGATATAAGAACGACATTACAGGCGCTCTACGCTATTTATGACAATTGCAATTCCCTGCACACAAATGCCTATGATGAGGCAATAACCACACCGACGGAGGAAAGCGTACGGCGTGCGATGGCGATTCAATTAATTATTAATCGCGAACTTGGATCAACCAAGACTGAAAATTTTACCCAAGGTTCTTTTATTATTGAAGAACTGACAGACCTCGTGGAGGCGGCCGTTATGGCAGAGTTTGATCGTCTCACTGAGCGCGGCGGCGTGCTTGGAGCCATGGAGAGAATGTACCAAAGAAACAAAATTCAGGAAGAAAGCCTTTTTTATGAAATGCAAAAAAATAAAGGGGAACTTCCTATCATAGGCGTTAATACATTTCTCAATAAAAAAGGATCTCCTACTGTTATACCGGCCGAAGTAATTCGAAGCTCGCGAGAGGAAAAAGAACAGCAGATTCAGAACCTCGCGGCGTTTCAAAAGCGTAACGAAAAGTCAGCCCCGGGTATTCTCGCCGAATTGAAGAATGTTGCCATCTCTGATGGCAATCTGTTTGAACAGCTCATGGAGGCGGCCAAATATTGTTCACTTGGCCAAATTACGCATGCCCTTTACGAGGTAGGGGGTCAATACCGGCGGAATATGTAATTGTCGGCTCATTTAACATTTTGCTGAAATTCCTTTCGAGGGCTTATTTGAGAAAATTATTCCACAAAAGGCCATTGGGTTTTCCGACGATTGCCCAAATTATCCGTTTTACGCTTTCTTTTGCCCTGACAATGAATAAAATTCCATTCAGGAACGGCTTTTGAATTATTCACCTCGTAAATATTTCATAAGCTAAAAACATTAAACATGAAAATCAAAGCTTTTTTGATTGCGTTAACTTTTGCATTTACACTGTCCGGCATAAATGCATTCGCGGCATCCGGCATTCACGGCGATCCAAACGATAACGCAAAGACGGTGAAGGAAAGAATCGCTAAAATGACCCCGGTGCAAAAAGAGATCCGGATCACCGAGATAAAGGAGAGGATAGCTGAAATCAAGGCGATGGATAAATCACAATTGACAAAGGCGGAACGTAAGGACTTGCGACGCGAATTAAAGGATATGAAAAAAGAAGTTAAGGAAATGAATCCGACTTACATCTATATCTCCGGCGCCGGTCTCGTGATCATCATTCTGCTATTGATCATTTTACTTTAATCCTTCTTGGTTTGTATTTGGCGCGCTGGTTTTTTTGCGCAAAAAATGCATTTCCATGGCAAGGCAAATATTCACATTGCCAGCTGAGAAAGAAGGCGACATGCAAGCATATGTCGCCTTTTCTAATGATGGCGCCAGGCGCCCGGGGATACTGGTTTTTCAAGAAGCCTTCGGCGTCGACCATCATATCAGAAAGGTCGCAGATAAATTCGCGGATGCCGGATATATCGCAATCGCACCCGAATTATTTCACAGAACAACAAGCCCAGGAACGACCATACCGTATACAGATTTTGAGTCGGTAAGACCACACATAAGCCCTCTCACGACAGAAGGCCTGACCAACGATATTAAAGCCTGCCATGGGTGGCTTCTCCAGCATCCGGGTGTTCGACACAATAAGATAGGCGCGGTCGGCTTTGCCTTGGGGGAAGAGTGGCCTTCCTGGCCAATGCAGTCTTACCCCCTGCCGCCGCGGTGTCGTACTACGGCGGTTCGCTCCAGTTGTTGACGGGCATGGTTTTGAAACTGAGTGGCCCCCAATTATTTATTTGGGGTGCAAAGGATAATCACTTTACACCTGATCACCGGGAGACAGTAACTCCGGCAATGGACCAGGCGGGTAAGGATTACATAAATGTAGTATTCTCTTTTGCAGATCATGGATTTAATTGCGATGGGAGATCCGCCTATCACCCCAAGTCAGCAAATGAAGCAGGGGACATGATCCTGTCGTTCTTAAAGAACAGCCTGTCCCCGCTGTAATTTACTTTCAGAAATATGCCGATATATGATGAATACAACTAAATTTAGCCCGCTTTATATGTTATGCCAACCAATGCAGTATACTCTTTGACTTGATCGGCGGATAAAATCCTCGGATTTTGGCCTTTACTTTGCCAATCGACTAATGAAAAATGTCGTTCCTGCCTGAGAGTCCTTCGAAGCGCATGACACGTGTTATACGAGGGCAGCAAATTTTCTGGTGAAAAAGATGCGACCGGTTTGGCCACTAATTAAATTGTAAGAGCTCTGGGTTCCTCATATACACAACGCAACGCAGTGCCTAAAACGTGTTAGCTATGAAAAGGTCTTTCGTCATCGGTTTTCCAATGCTGGTATCTGTGATGACCGTCTTCGCACAGGATTCGACGGGATTGCCGGGCAAATGGAGTTTGCAACTATGCATTGATTACGCCAAGAAGAACAACATCCAAGTCAACAGCCTTCGCCTTTCCGAACAAACCGCGCAGCAGGAAGTCCTGCTGGCTAAAGCTCAAAAATTGCCGGGCCTAAGTGGCACGGTCGCGGCCTCTCTTACAAACAGCAAAAATGCAAACCCGGTTGTCGGTGGTTTCCAGACACAGGCCAATTTCGCCAACAACTTGTCTTTAAACTCTTCATGGACAATTTACAACGGTGGTTACCTGAACGACGTGTTAAAGCAGAATCAATTAAACGTCCAAACAGCGTCGCTAAATGTACTTCAGCAGGAAAATAGCATCACGCTGCAAGTCACACAGGCCTATCTGAATATTTTACTGGCAAAAGAAAACGTGCTCTACCTTCAGGATCTGCTGACCACGTCCCAGGCTCAAATTGGCCAGGCTCAGCAACAGTACAACGCAGGAAGCATTGCTAAAGTGAGCCTCATTGAACTCCAGGCCCAGTTGGCAAATGACAAATACAACCTCGTTACCGCGCAAAACACCGAGAGACAAAATGCCCTGACCTTAAAGCAACTGCTTTTATTGCCAACAGACTACAAATTTGATATTGTCGTGCCCGATACGCTCATGGCATCGGCACTCACAGCCTCACTGGCCGAAGCACAGAAAGCAGCATTGGCAACAAGGCCCGAGGTGAAGATAGGCGAACTTGGCGTTCAGGTTGCACGACTTGACCTGGCCAAAGCAAAAGCAGGATACTATCCAATTGCGACTTTAGGGGCTGCGATCGCGACAGGCTATTCCGACAATAATGATTTTTCCTATTTGAAACAACTTGACAACAATTTTTACCAACAGATCGGGCTTACACTTTCCATTCCAATCTTTACGAAACGTGTCAATAAGACGAATGTCGAAAACGCGAAAATTGAAGTGTCCCAGTCCCAGCTTACATTGACGAACACCAAAACGGTTTTGACACAACAGGTAGAACAGGCCTATATAAACGTATTGAACTCACAAGCCCAATATGACGCCTCGGTAGAACAATTGAATTCGGCGAAAGAGAGCTACCGGATTGTCAACGAAGAACTGAAGGTCGGGGCGGTGAACACGGTTGATTACCTCACACAAAAAACACTTTATGTGCAGGCGCTTGAAAATTACATTCAGGCAAAATACAGCACGGCCTTAAATATAAGAATTTACGAATTCTATATGGGCGAACCGGTCAAACTCTAAGCCGGCCGGAATAAATTATAAATTGCAGAGATGAAAAGTTTAAAAATAGTCGGTCTCCTTCTCCTCTTGCTGCTGATCGGGGCAGCACTCTGGTATTTTCGATTTCGGGAAGAGGATAAACCGTTGATTCTGGATACCGAGCGTCCGCAATACGGTTACATTTCAAGAAGTGTAACGGCCACCGGTACCGTGCAACCTGTCGACACTGTCTCAGTCGGCACGCAAGTTTCCGGTACGATCAAGAATATTTACGCGGATTTTAATTCCAAGGTAAAAAAGGGTGAATTGATCGCGCAGCTGGATCAGTCGTTGCTAGCTGCCGCCGTCAATCAATATAAAGCAAACCTCGAGGTAGCAAAAAGCCAGCTTGTCTATCAGAAAAGCACATTTGACCGGCAAAATCTCCTTTATCAAGCGGGTGCCATCAGCAAGGCCGACTTCGAAACAGCCCAATATAATTATAACAGTGCCCAGGCAAATGTTCAAAGCGTGCAGTCCCAGCTTGACGCGGCGACCAAAAACCTGCAATACTCCAGTATTTACTCGCCAGTTGACGGGGTCGTCATGACACGCAACGTCAGCATCGGGCAGACGGTTGCCGCGAGTTTCAGCACTCCCACGCTTTTTGTAATTGCTAAGGACATAACAAAAATGCAGGTCCAGGGCGCGGTCGATGAAGCGGACATCGGCAATGTCAAAATAAATCAACGGGTGACTTTCACCGTAGACGCCTATCCTGACGATGTTTTTAGCGGGGAAGTCGCACAGATACGACTCGAACCTACTGTTTCGGCTAACGTAGTCACTTATTCCACTATTATCAGTGCCCAGAACACGAACATGAAACTAAAACCGGGAATGACAGCTAACATCACAATATTTACCAGGGAGGATAACAATGCCATGTTAATTCCAGCAAAGGCACTGAAGTTTCAGCCCGCATCGACGATGGAAAAGCAGTACAAGATCGGCGAGCGCGAAGTCGACTCAAGTTCCTTTCATCATAAAAAGTCGGGAGCAGATACTTCCAGAAGGAAAAACAGTGATACGACGGGAGCAGTCAAAAGGACACGCGCTTACGTTTGGGTAAAGAAGGGCGATAGCCTTATTCAGAAACGGATCATTACCGGTCTCAACGATGACACAAACGTTGAGGTCTTTGCGGGATTATCGGATGACGATGATGTGGTGACGGGCGTGGAAAATCCCACGGATAAATCGGCTGCCAAGCCATCCACTCAGCGCAGCCCTTTTATGCCATCACGTCCAGGAAGCCGCCCCGCAAACAGCGCGAATCGGCCACAAGGTGGGGGAAACAAGTAACAGACAGTGCCGGATCGGCGAACCATTTAAATTTTGACATGGGTACCAAAATCCTGGAACTTCAGAATATTAAACGTGAATTCCGTATGGGAAGTGAAATCGTCCGAGCCCTCAAGGGTGTCACGTTTGATGTTCAATCCGGCGAATTTGTCACGATTATGGGCAGCAGCGGTTCAGGAAAAACAACCTTGCTAAACACCCTGGGCTGCCTGGACAAGCCAACTGAAGGGATTTATTTGCTTGACGGGGTTAATGTCGGCACGCTCTCCCGCAACGAGCTTGCCCGCCTGCGAAACAATAAAATTGGCTTTGTTTTTCAGGCGTACAACTTACTACCTCGAACCTCAGCTTTGGAGAACGTAGAGCTGCCACTCCTGTACAACCCGGCCATCACTCACAAAGAGAGGCGAGAGAAGGCGATCAAGGCGCTCGAATCAGTGAAGCTAGCCGACCGTCTCGACCACACGCCTAACCAATTGTCAGGAGGACAGCAACAGAGAGTAGCCATCGCCCGTGCCCTGGTCAATGAACCCGTAATGATTCTTGCAGACGAAGCAACGGGAAACCTCGACTCGCGGACTTCTTTTGAAATAATGGCACTTATGCAGGAGTTGAACCAGCAGCAGGGAAAGACGATAGTCTTTGTAACACACGAACCCGATATTGCGTCGTTCAGTAACCGCACTATCACGCTAAAAGACGGAAAAGTGATGAAAGACGCATCAAATGAAAACAGGCGATTGGCTAGGGAAGTTCTGGCTTCGCTCCCCACAAGCGACGACTACTAGATCTTCATTTGGTTTGGAATTTGTGGTAGGTGCCCGGAAAGTTACGAGCGAAGATTCAGGAATAGTGACGCAGGCTAGAGTGAATGAAAAAAAACTTGATTAGCGGAAGAATAGGTTGCCAATAGTTTTTATTATGAATGTTCTCAATCTCATCAGAATTGCGTTTAAAGCATTGCAGCGCAACAAACTCAGGGCATTTCTGACCATGCTTGGCATAATCATCGGTGTAGCAGCCGTCATTGCCATGGTGGCCATCGGCCAGGGTTCGAAAAAAAGTATTCAGGACCAGCTGTCCAGCATGGGGTCCAATATGATCACCATTCGGCCCAACAGCAATGTCACAGCCGGTGTGCGCCTCGATGCTACTTCTGTACAAACGCTGACCATTGCGGACGTGAAGGCGATCGAAAAGCAGGCGCAGTATATTAGCGGAGTATCACCGGCAGTTTCATCGAGGGGCCAAGCAATTAACGGTTCGCTGAACTGGTCGACCACCATGCAGGGAGTCAGTCCTTCATATCTTGATATTAGGAATTGGCCTTTAAAGGACGGTATTGTTTTTTCCAGTTCCGATGTAACGAGTGCTGCCAAAGTCTGTCTTTTGGGACAGACGGTTGTAAATAACATTTTCAGCCCGGGTGAGAACCCCATTGGCGCAACCATCCGATTTAGCAAAATCCCATTTAAAGTTATCGGGGTGCTTGTGACCAAAGGTGAAAACGCATTCGGCCAGGATCAGGATGATATTATCATCGCTCCTTACACGACCGTTCAGGAAAGAATAACTGCCACGGTATATTTCCAAAATATTTATGTTTCGGCAAGGAATGAAAATTTGACGGATTCTGCAACCAATGAGGTTTCGCAAATCCTTCGCGCTTCTCACAGACTTAAGCCGACGGATATCGATGACTTCGCGGTACGAACCCAGGCCGAACTGATCAACACGTTCAGTTCAACCAGTCAGTTATTGACCGTGCTGCTAACGGCCATAGCAGGAATTTCCCTGGTGGTTGGCGGCATCGGGATAATGAATATCATGTACGTTTCGGTCACCGAGCGTACGCGAGAAATCGGTCTGCGCATGTCGATCGGAGCGCGCGGAATCGATATCCTTTTGCAATTTCTGATCGAGGCCATCCTGATCAGTATTACAGGGGGATTGATCGGCGTCGCGCTGGGAATCACAGCGTCCAAACTGGTCTCAGTTTTTCTGTCATGGCCGACTTTGGTTTCAGAATATTCCATCGTTCTTTCATTTTTTGTCTGTGCACTGACTGGCGTTTTCTTTGGATATTACCCCGCGCAGAAAGCCTCCCGCCTTGACCCCATTGAGGCGCTTAGATATGAATGAGCCATGGAAGCGCCTGTTCGCAGACGTTTTCATTTTGTGAAATAAAATTCTTGATACTTGGTAAGAATTTTCGTAAATTGGTTTTAAAAGGGTGAGATAGCACCAAAACATTATTCGCTTTCATTCGACAATGATCCCCTACCCTGAGAACTTACTAATGGTTTACCATTAATCTTTTTTGAACCAAAAAATGTTCTTATGAAACTACAAGTGTCCCCGTGCATTCACAAAAGAAAGAAAACCATCGAATTTAACATTCGATTGCAGACTGCGTCCCACATCTCTCTCGCTGGAAGTTTTAATCATTGGGCAAAGGATGAACTGGAAATGCAACAAAAGAAGAACGGCTTGTGGCAGATTGAGATCCCGATGCTACCCCAGGGAAAATATTTTTACAAATTCTGCATAGATGAAAAAATGTGGATGGAAGACATCGAAAATCCCCTGCGCGAACCAGATGGAGTAACAGGTTGGAATAGCGTCCTCACGGTTTAAAAATCATTTCCGCGGCTAATGATATTTCCAGCATCTGAATTTTCCCATGATGGATGGGTAAATTATTTCGACAAAAGCACTTCAACCATTTTTTCAGCGACAAGTTGGTTGCCTTTATCATTGAGGTGCACCCTGTCCACCGTAAGAATACCCTGGTCTTTGTTATCGGGGTTATTTTTCATATTATAGGTGAGAAAATCCTCTCGCAGGTCAACCAATTCGCAGCGGTAATTTTTAGCCAGTCCTCGAACGATTTGCGCATACTGGTTGAGATCCCCGTCTTGCTGGTTGGTAAAATCCGTTCGTTCCCCGATGCAGGCTGGAGTGCATAATATGATCCGAACCCCTTTATCTTGTAACTTTTTGATGATCGCGACGTAGAATTTTTCAAATTTGTCAGCGTCCGTACCTGTTCCGAAACTTGATTTATGCCACACATCATTCACGCCGATCCAGATAAACACAATGTCGGGCTTCTTTGCCAGCACGTCGTCATCCATGCGAAGATAAAGGTCGTATACCTTGTTGCCGCCGATACCAGCCCCGACCAACTCATATTGCTTCGCCAAACCTTTCTGCTCAAGCAATTCTCCGATTCGGACAATGTATCCTCCCGGGTTGACGCCTGCTTGAGTAATTGAATCTCCAAAAAAAATGACACGCTTGGGCTTTTCAACGATCATCGACATTGCGATGACCATGAGTCCGGCGATAATTGACAACCTACCAATGGGGTTCATAATACCAAATTTTATTTCAAATCTACAATTTGAGGTGGATAAGCGCGCACCTTAATTCTGTTAACGATCTCCATGCAGGCCCTGGCGTTATGATAGGGGCATTTCCAAAAGCCGATCTTGTCCTGGCCGGCCATCACCTCGTTATCTTTCGTCACCCCCCAGTGCCACTCGCCGAATTTTTTGTCCCTGATGTAACGTTTCACAAATTCCCAGCATTTTAGGGAATGCTCAAAGTATTTCTTTTGCTGAGAGATTTGAAATGCGTTGAAATATCCGACCATTGCCTCGGCCTGGACCCACCAATGCTTTTCCGCGTTCACGACATCATCATGCTTTTCATAGCATAACCCTCCATCATATTCCCACCCTTCCGAAGCCGCTTCTGTGATCCTTAGAGCTTCGGATTTCATGGTAATATTCCAACCTTTGTGGCCAATGACCTCAGCAGCGTATTGCAAAAGCCATGCTGCCTCTATATCATGGCCAAAAGAGATCAATTGCGATTTGCAGGTCCAGTTTTCATCAAAAAAAAGCATGAGGTGGTTAGTCCTGTTGTCGATAAAATGATGAGCGAAGACCTCGAGCAGGTTTTCAATCTGCATTCCCAGGAATCCGTCCCTCCAAACACTATACAGGTTCGTATAGGCTTCGAGCAGGTGAAGATGGGTGTTCATCGTCTTGGCATAATTTCCGTCCCTGGGACTTAGTCGCAGGTCCTCGATGGGCTTCCAGTCACGGTTAAATGCTTCAAAATATCCCTTCAGCCTGCTGTCAAAGCTGTGTCGTTCAATTGTCTTGAACAACTCCCTGGCCTGGGCGCCAATGGATTCATCTTTGGTCGCTTTATAATATTCGCTCAGCGCATATAGGTAAAATGCCTGACCGTAAATTTGTTTTCTAGCACCAGAGGGATTCCCCTGCGAATCGACACTCCAGAACACCCCCCCGAATTGCTTATCCACGAAATGATCCAGCAAATAGTGATGTGCGCGACGGGCAAGTTTAAAATATTCTTCTTTTCTCGTTTGGTTATATGCAGCCGAAAAAGCCCAAAGGATTCGCGCGTTTAAAACCAGCCCTTTTTCGGCATTCAAATCGATATTGTTTTCGTCATCAACACGCCCGTAAAAACCGCCCTTATCATTGTCAGGCGAATGAATAGCCCAATACTGAAGGATGCTGGCAAGTTCGGCCTGCAATTCTTTCTTGTATCGTTGTATCAAATTTTGCATGTCTGAGTGTGCAGTCGGGGGCCTCAACGTTAACGCCAAGACAGACCGGGAAATCCAGGGTTTGACGCTTTAGTGATAAACCTGTTCTTTGGTTATCTCCCGCTGGAAAAGTGTCCGTTTTTCATTGTAGAACCGGACAAAGTCCCCAGCGGAAATCTGTCTATCAAATGGCACGTAAAATTCGCTGCTTCCATTGCCTTTGCCTCCGGCGTTTCTCCATGCGAGCGCATAAGCGATCCTGTACGGAGCAATTGCTTTCCAAAACACCTGGGTCCACCACTCAGGGTCAGGCAATCCTGCATATCCAAACTCAGTCAGCGCCGGTATTTTGTGGTTTTCGGAAGCGACACTGTCGAGCATGGAAAGCATGAGTCCCGCCTGCCTGACAAAATTATCGTTGGAGGCCGTGTTATATGCCTGGTAGATGTCAAAGCCAATCACGTCAACGAAATCGTTGCCCGGGTAACGCTCCATATATTCTGCGCGGGAATAAAACTTATCCGTATTGTAGGCATAGAGCAGATTATGCACCTGCTTTACATCTCGCAGGTATTTTACCGTAAATTGGTAGAGTTCCCTGGTTTCCTCGGGAGTGCAATTCTTGCCTCCCCACCAAAACCAGCTCCCGTTCAACTCGTGAAAAGGTCGGAATATTACGGGAATGAGTTCTCCGTGATTACCCTTTAAACTCAGAAAGAATGAAGCTACCCGGTCCAGCCAGCTTTTAAAAAGCTCATTTTTTGCCCCACCCGGCAAAACCGAGGCGACGCTGCCTGGTGCCGGATCCCAGGCGGTTTTGCCTGTCAGCGGATTGTTCAGATGCCAGCTGATGGTAACAATACCACCGCGGTCATAAATGAGCCTGATGAAGTGGGCTATTTTTTCAAAAGGCACGCTGTCGAGATTTACCTGGTGATCCAGTTCGATGCGTCCAAGCTCCCAACCGTATACGGCCGGATAGTCTCCGGTCACATCTTTGATGTCACTGCGACCCTCCACGTACTTCCATCCGACCCCGTAAGCCAAGTCATCCTGGTGGCCGATCATGGTGCCTTTGTTGAGTAATCTGGCCAGACTATGGTATAAGTTGACCGTTTCTACTGTAGCCCGGGAGTCAGCAGGTTTGGATTGGGCAAAAGAAAAATCGATCCAGATCAGCAGAGCGATGACCTGCAGTAGAACATTTTTCATATAGCAGCCAGTTGCGTGAACAATCGATCCTTCTTCAAATCTAAACTGAATAGCCTGCTTATATCTATACTTTTTTGACAATTACTCACCCAAGTTTATCATATTTGATGAATTCAGCGTCTGTAAAAACCTGATGGTAAATAATTTGAAAGCCATAAATCTGGCGAGATCATATGATATTTATTTATCCCTATACGATCTTTATTCAGATATTTTTTTGCCGAAGCAGCGAATAGTCTACATATTTTGTCTGGAATCAACCAAGACTATGCATAAGGATATTATGCGGGAGATTATCCCGCTAACCCCCAATGATTGCTTCACTCACTTTTCGCGGGTCAAAAAGGAGTTCAATTTCCCACTCCATTACCACGACGAATATGAACTCAATTTTATTTCAAATGCAAAAGGCGCCAAACGCATTGTCGGTGACAGTATTGAAGTAATCGACGATCTTGAACTCGTCCTGATTGGTCCCAATCTCTATCATGCCTGGTTTACCCATCAATGCAAAAGCAGGGAGATTACAGAAATAACAGTCCAATGGCATCGTGATCTATTTGATGACAAATTCCTGAACAGGAATCAGCTCAACTTCGTAAAATGCCTTTTCGAACGGGCGCAAAGGGGCATTTCATTCCCGCGTGAAGTTGCAGGGCGCATTGCTGCACGCATCAGATCGCTGGATCAAAAAGGGGGATTCGCATCAGTTCTTGAACTGATGTCCATTCTGCATGAGCTGTCATTGTGTGACGTAAAAACTCTTTCCGACGCAACGTTCATCAATTCACAATTGAGCTATAACAGCCGCAGAATTGAAAAGGCATTCCAATACATGAACATCAATTACGACAGGAGCGTTACGCTCGGTGAAGTAGCAAAATTGGTTAACATGACCGACGTATCATTTAGCCGTTTTATTAAAAAGAGGACGGGGAATACGTTCATAGACACACTTAACGAAATCCGTCTTGGGCACGCGTCCAAGATGCTGATCGACACGACTCATTCCGTCGCCGAGATCTCGTTTAATTGCGGATTCAACAACATCTCCAATTTTAACAGGATCTTCAAGAAAAAAAAGGGCTGCACTCCAAAAGGTTTTCGAGAAAGTTTTGCTTCTGGTACCCGCCTATTTATCTAGTTAAGAAAAACCGCCGGTTGTGGCCGACGGTCGAATAGGTTAACTGAATCGAGGCAGCATCTAAGTAGCCCAGGCTTTGTCGCCTTTTTTGTATGGAATACATCCCTCGTATTTGCCTGGCACCGCCACATAACGCAATGCCTGGGTCGCTCCTGGTTCGGAAGTAAAATATCCCCAAAGCGTCAATTCCTTCATCATGCGAAAATAATGGGCAGGCTCATCTGGTTTTTTCTTAGCCATGTAATCTTTAGCTTCCTTATCGAGTCCAACAAGAAAATCGTGTTTGTCATTCGGGGCCAAATCGACAAAATTCTTGCTATACTTCGTCTTGGCGCCATCATTCAGCTTCTGCATCCCATCCAAGAATATTTTTTGGTCCTTGTCTTCGTAACAGTCGTTTACAATGACGGTCATGAACTGACCGACCTTGGCATCTTTCGCACCGGGAGTGGAAGTTGCCGGAATAATCGTTTCGGCAATATCATCCAGGTAAGCCACATCATCCGGAGTGAAACTGAGGTTGGCTCCGTATTTCTTGTCGGCCGGTCCGCAGCCTGTCAGAAAAACCTCCGCGCCTACAATGGTTCCTCCCAGCAGCAGTGCGACACTTGATAACGCTTCACGTCTATTCATAATTTATTTTTTTTTGACGTTATGAAATTAAATTTCCAGATTTTTATTGATATAGCAATGAGTTAAATTTCTTTAATCTTAAAAACCTGTTCACACATTTGCCGCGCCGTTTCAAAGATTCATTTTTTTCATTTCAGCGACTGCATAATTTGCGGCACGCGCAGTCAATGCCATGTAAAAAATTGAAGGGCTTTGGTTAGCCGTACTGGTCATACATGCGCCATCGGTAACGAAAACATTCTTGCACTGATGAAACTGGTTCCAGCCATTCAGTAAGGAAGTCTTCGGACTTTTACCCATGCGGCATCCTCCCATCTCATGGATATCCCTTCCAGGCGCCCAATGATTATCGTGATGCTGTATATTCTTTATCCCGCATTTATCAAACATCTCGCTGCTTTGCGTCAGGAAATCCTTGAGCAGCTTCTCGTCATTGTCGTCATAGGCCACGTTGGTGACAAGAAGCGGAATTCCCCATTGGTCTTTTTTATCCTTACTCAGCGTCAGGCTGTTCGTTTCCTTGGGAACAGTTTCTCCCTGCATATAGATATAGATCTTCCAGGGTCCTGCTTCTGACATCGCGTCCTTGTACGCAGCGCCTATCTGGTCACTTACCGAATCGCCATTGCCCCGCTCCCTGTAGCATCCCATAAACGCCATATAACCCCCAACGAAATCCATATCATTTTTGTGGATATTCCTGAAATTTGCCATCATGCATTCTGCCGTCCTGCGTCCGTAGAAATATTTGTCCATGTATCCATCCACTTCACCCCCAACTGACCCGCGATAATTTTGGAAACATGCGTATTTGCCCAAAAGGCCGTTATCATTGCCGAATCCGTTGGGAAATCTTCCGGAAGTGGAATTAAGCAGGATAAGATTGCTGTTCAATGCTGATGCATTCAGGAAGATAACACGCGCATAATAATCAGTGGCCTGTTTTGAATTCGCATCAATTACTCTTACCCCGGTCGCCTTATTTTTTTTCTCGTCGTAAATGATGGAGTGTACAACGGAAAATGGCCGGATAGTGAGGTTGCCCGTCCTTTCTGCCCAAGGCAACGTGGAAGATACTGAACTAAAATACCCGCCAAACGGGCAGCCGCGCATGCACTCGTCCCTTGCCTGGCATTGGCCCCTGCCCTGCTGGATATGGATGGGCTGTGGTTTGGTCAGTTGAGCCCATCGACCCTGGATCATGAATCGATCCTTGTAATGCGTCATGATCTTGTCGCGAAGGTCCTTTTCGGGGCAATTGAAGTCAAAGGGTGGCAGATATTCACCGTCAGGCATTGCTTCTAGGCCATCACGATTGCCGCAAATGCCGGCAAACAACTCAACGTGCGAATACCATGGTGCAATATCATCGTAACTGATCGGCCACTCTATGCCGTAACCATACCGCGCCGGGTTGATAAACTCGTACTTGCTCCATCGCGGGCAGGCCCTTCCCCAAATAATCGACTTTCCCCCGACCTGGTATCCCCTTATCCATTCAAATGGCTTTTCCTGAACATAAGGGTGGTCCTTATCTTTTATAAAAAAATGTGACGTAGATTCGTCAAAACCCGCCGCTTCCGTGATCAGCGGATTTTCTTCGACAAATTTCCGGGGCATCACGCCACGATGCGGAAAATTCCAGGGATTCATCGTGGCCGTAGGGTAATCCTTGTTATGTACAACCATTCTGCCACGCTCCAGGACTAAAGTTTTCAGCCCAAGATCACAAAGTTCCTTGGCGGCCCAGCCTCCGCTGATGCCGCTGCCGATGACAATGGCGTCATAGGAATTTTTGGCAGCGCCGCCGGAATTGATATTTACCGTACTGTCTCCTGGCATAGAATATTTTGTTTATATCGGCCCCGCAAGCCATCCTGCTCAATGCAGCCCAATGCGAGCCCTGATGTCAAACGTTTCCTTTTTTCAATTCTTCGACTGCGTGATTCGCTGCCCTTGCCGTCAATGCCATGAAGGTAATCGACGGATTTTGCGTACTTGTTGATGCCATGCAGGCCCCGTCCGTAACAAAAACATTCGGCACATTGTGGAATTGGTTCCAACTGTTCAGCATTGATTTTTTCGGATCCTTACCCATTCGGCATCCGCCCATCTCATGGATATCCAGGCCCGGCGCCTGCTTGCTGTCCCGCCTCTGAATATTTTTACAGCCGCCCTTTTCCAGCATCTCGGCAGTTTGGTCGAGAAAGTCGTTGAGCACTTTTTCATCATTATCATCATATCCGACAGATGTAATGAGTTGAGGAATGCCCCAGTCGTCGTTCTTATCAGAGCTCAGCCGAACGTGATTATTTTCTTTAGGAATCGTTTCTCCCTGCATCATCGCAAATACACCCCAATCGCCCGCTTCAGATATAGTTTCTTTGAATTTTCCTCCCATTTCTTCTTCTCCGGGTCCTACATTTGCGTTTCCTCTGCCGGCACTATAGTGCACCATGTAACCTCGCTGAAAATCCATTTCCTGTTTTCGGACATTTCTGAAATTAGGCATCATGGCCTGCGTGGGCCGCCTGCCAAAATAGTATTTATCCATCGGGCCGTCGTATGATGCAGACACCGTGCCGCGATAATTATGAAAACATACGTATTTGCCCAATAATCCATTGTCGTTACCGAGTCCGTTTGGAAACCGGGTCGAAGTTGAATTAAGAAGAATGAGGTTGCTGTTGAGGCAGGCCGCATTAACAAAAATAATTCGTGCAAAATACTCCGTAGCCTGTTTAGTATGAGCATCAATGACCCTTACCCCGACCGCCTTGCCTTTTTTATCATCATAGATGATGGAATGTACGACTGAATCAGGTTGGAGGGTCAGGTTACCCGTCTTCAGCGCCCAAGGAATTGTCGCGGAGTTGCTGCTGAAATACCCTCCGAATGGGCAGCCTCGCTCACAGAGGCTCCTGGCTTGACATTGGCCCCTTCCCTGCTCAATGTGAATGGGATTCGGCTTGGTCAGGTGCGCGCACCTGCCCACAATTGGAAACCTGTCTTTATAGCTTGACGCAATTTTTTCCTGTATATTTTTTTCGACACAGTTTAGCTCCCACGGCGGAAGAAACTCCCCGTCTGGCAAGGTCTCGAGTCCGTCGCGGTTTCCGCTAATGCCGGCAAAAATTTCGACGTGAGAATACCAGGGAGCAATATCTGCGTAAGTGATGGGCCATTCGGCAAATCCGTCCCTCGCCGGTCCGTCAAAATCAAACCTGCTCCATCGTTGTGTCTGGCGCGCCCAAAGAAGCGACTTCCCTCCGACCTGGTAGCCCCTGATCCAGTCAAATGGTTTCTCCTGGACGTAAGGGTGCTGCGTATCTTTGACAAAAAAATGCTGTGAAGCTTCGCTAAATGCGTAGCACCTTGAAACCACGGGGTTCTCATCAGTAATCTTTACAGGCATCTGGCCCCGATGGGGAAAATCCCAGGGATTCTTGGTAGCAGTAGGATAATCCTTCAGGTGCACGACATTTTTTCCTCTTTCCAGCAACAATGTTTTAACGCCATGATCACATAACTCTTTTGCTGCCCAGCCTCCGCTAATACCGCTGCCGATAACAATCGCATCAAAAGAATTTTTTCTGACGCCCCCCGAATTAATATTTACTGTACTGTCTCCTCCAGGCATAAATTATAAATTGTGGCAATAAAACACAATCAGATTTGTACGTCATTGCCTTTGATAGAAAACGATTAAATGTTCCCTTTCTTTAACTCATCGACTGCGAAGTTTGCAGCCCTCGCAGTAAGTGCCATATAAGTCAGGGAAGGATTTTGACATGCGCTTGACACCATGCATGCGCCGTCAGTGAGAAAAACATTCCTGGCGTCCCACACCTGGTTATGCATGTTGAGTACAGATGTTTTCGAATCTCTCCCCATCCTGGCTGTTCCCATTTCATGGATCCCGTCGCCGATTTCATGACCATTATCCCAGGTCTGCACATCCCGGACACCTGCCGATTCAAACATGGCCTTTGCCTCTTCTACAATTGCCTTTCGCATTTTCTTTTCATTATCTTTTAATTCAGCGTCCATAGCAAGGATAGGCAGTCCCCACTTGTCTTTTTTATTTTTATCGAGTGAAATTTTGTTGTCGTGATAGGGCAACAACTCTCCAAACCCTGTCATGCCGATCGTCCATGATCCTGGCTCTGCCAATTCTTCTTTGAACTTTGCTCCTATGCTCAGCTCGGCAACACTTCTACTCCAACCTTCCCGTCCGGCGCCACCCTGGTATCCGAATCCACGCATGAATTCACGCTTATCGTCAAAAAGGTTGGCGAAACGAACGATGTAGAACCCGTTAGGCCTGCGGCCATAATAATATTTGTCTTCATAACCATCGACGATACCCGAGGCTCCGAGGTTATAATGGTGGTCCATCACGTTATGTCCCAATTCGCCACAACTGCTGCCGAGGCCATCCGGCCAAACATCGGTTGCCGAATTCATCAGCACCCATGCGCTGTTAAGCGCCGAAGCATTCACAAAAACAATTTTGGAATAATAGGAATAAGTCTGATTGTTCTGGGCATCTAGAATTTCCACGCCGGCTGCTTTCTTCTTATCCTTATCATAAAGGATCCTGGTAACGATACTCCATGGTCGAACGGTAAGTTTGCCCGTTTTGCTGGCCGCAGGCAGCGTAGATGACTGGGTGCTAAAATAGGCCCCGAAGGGGCAGCCTTCCCAACAGCGGTTGCGATATTGACACTGGGTCCTGCCTTCGATTGGTGCTGTCAGGTTTGCACTGCGCCCGATGATCAGGTGGCGCTGCCCTTGGTATTTTTCGCGAATGCGGGCCGATACATCTTTTTCAACGCAGTTAAGTTCCATTGGCGGCAAAAAATGACCGTCTGGGAGTTGCGGCAGGTTTTCGAGAGAACCGTTGACACCGATAAATTTTTCGACATGACCATACCACGGTGAAATATCCTTGTACCGAATCGGCCAGTCGATTGCCCACCCGTCTTTTTCATTGGCTCCAAAATCGAAATCGCTCCAGCGGTAGCTTTGACGGCCCCATAGGATTGAACGTCCCCCAAGCTGGTATGATCGCCACCACTTGAAAGGCTTCGTTTCCGTGTAGGGGCAGTCAACATCGTTGGCCCAATAATCCATGATAGGTTCGTATTTCCCCCAGGTGCGAGCAATAATTGGATGTTGTTTTAACTGTTCCTGCGTCGCCCGGCCATGATGAGGAAATTCCCAGGGATCCTTGGTCGCAGACTTGTAGTCTTTAACATGCTCAAAATCTCTTCCGCGCTCAAGCATCAGCACCCTAAGCCCCTGCTCAGTCAACTCCTTAGCAGCCCAGCCACCGCTAATACCTGAACCGATGACAATTGCATCATAGGTATTTTGCAGTTTTGCTTTGTTATTAACAAGAACTGAATCTCCGGGCATAAGTTTTACTTTGTTCGGTATTAATATTGGCAGACAACTGCGTCGCCGGTTGCAAAACCAGTTACGCTATTCGCAAACTCAAATATTTCTTTTCTTCATTTCGCTAACGGCATGATCAGCCGCGCGCGCAGTCAAGGCCATGTAAGTAAGCGACGGGTTTTGGCAGGCCGACGAAACCATGCAGGCGCCATCAGTTACAAATACATTTTGAGCGTCCCATACCTGGTTCCATTTATTGAGAACCGAAGTCTTTGGATCTTTTCCCATCCTGGCGGTTCCCATTTCGTGGATTCCCCTGCCGAGATATGGATTTGCATCGCGCGAATGAACATTCTTGACACCGACGGAGTCCAGCATTTCTTTGGCATCCTCGAGCATGTCCTTTCGCATTTTTAATTCATTTTCTTTCAATTCAGCATCGATGGCAAGCACCGGCAGACCCCACTTGTCCTTTTTACTTTTATCTAGAGTAACTTTATTTTCATGATAGGGTAAAGTCTCTCCAAATCCTCCCAGGCTCATCGTCCATGCCCCCGGCTCACACAATGCCTCTTTCAAATCGGCGCCAAGTGCAATCTCTTCGGCAGACCGGCTATATCCAGACCTTGAACTTCCGCCCTGATATCCGAACCCGCGGATATAATCACGTTTGTCTCCGAAATAATTTCTATAACGGGGAACGTAAATTCCGTTTGCCCTGCGGCCATAATAATATTTATCCTCGAAACCTTCCACTGCACCCGAGGCCCCGACATTCAGATGGTGGTCCATCAGGTTATGACCAAGTTCGCCACTGCTGCTGCCAAGTCCATCCGGCCAGACATCCGTAGCCGAATTCATCAGGACCCACGCACTATTTAGCGTGGAAGCGTTCAGGAATATTACCTTCGCCTTATACTCATAGGTCTGATTGGTCTGACCATCCAAAACTTCGACGCCCGCTGCACGTTTTTTATCCTTATCGAATAAAATTTTGGTGACAATGCTCCAGGGACGCAGCGTGAGATTATTGGTAGCCCTCGCAGCAGGCAACGTCGATGATTGCGTACTAAAATAGGCGCCGAAAGGACAGCCCAGCCAGCACTTGTTCCGGAATTGGCACTGAGTCCTGCCCTCGATCGGGGCCGTCAAGTTGGCCGTGCGCCCTATAATCAAGTCACGGTTCTTATATTTTGCCTTGAGCCTTGCAGCAACATCCTTTTCAACGCATGTCATATCCATTGGAGGCAAAAATTGTCCGTCAGGCAACTGAGGGAGCCCATCTTTGTTTCCACTTATTCCTGCAAACTTTTCGACATGATCATACCACGGCGCAATTTCCTTATACCGGATCGGCCAGTCGACGGCAATTCCATCTCGGGCATTTTCTTCAAAATTCATATCGCTCCACCGGTAGCTTTGCCTTCCCCACATCAGCGAGCGGCCGCCGGTGTGATAGCCGCGAAACCAATCGAATCGTTTAACCTCTGTATAGGGACATTCAGAATCTTTTACCCAATAATCCAGGTTAGTCTCGTTCAGCGGATAATCGCGCCTCAGGACAGGATAATCCTTTTTCATCTGGGCAGTCGCCCTTCCCCGATGCGGGTAGTCCCAAGCTTCTTTATTGGCATTCTTGTAATCTTTGACGTGTTCAATATGCTCCCCCCGTTCCAGCATCAACACTTTTAATCCTTTTTCTGTAAGTTCCTTGGCGGCCCAACCGCCGCTGATCCCTGAACCTATCACAATTGCGTCATAGACATTATCGGGCATAACCTGTTATTTAGAATTTTTAATTAATCAATTGAGGAAATTCATGCAATTCAAAGGTTCATTTTTTTTAATTCGCTTACTGCGTGGTCCGCAGCACGAGCCGTAAAAGCCATGTATGTCAATGAAGGATTCTGGCATGCAGTTGATGCCATAAAAGAGCCATCCGTAACAAAAACATTGGGCGCATCCCATACCTGATTCCACTTGTTGAGTACTGAAGTCTTGGGGTCTCGGCCCATCCGTGCAGTTCCCATTTCATGTATGCCGCGGCCAAGGTAAGGTTCGCTGTCACCGCCCTGTACATTCTTAACTCCCGCCGCCTCGAGCATTTCTTTGGCGTCGTTAAGCATATCCTTACGCATCTTTAGTTCATTGTCCTTAATTTCTGCATCGATAGCCAGGATATTCAAACCCCATTTGTCTTTTCTAGTCTTGTCGAGAGTCACTTTGTTGTCATGATACGGCAACGTTTCACCAAAACCTCCCATTCCAAAACTCCAGCCTCCCGGCTCGCAGAGCGCTTCCTTAAAATCCTTGCCAATGCTATATTCCGCAACATTGTGGCCCCATCCATCACGTCCTCCGCCACCCTGATAGCCGAAACCTCGAATATAATCACGCTTGTCTCCAAAGAAATTCCTGTACCGGGGAATATACACGCCATTTGCGCGGCGTCCAAAGTAATATTTGTCATCGTATCCTTCCATCGTACCGCCTGCGAAAACATCCAGGTGATGATCCATCAGGTTGTGCCCCAGTTCACCGCTGCTGCTTCCAAGTCCGTCGGGCCAAACATCGGTTGCAGAGTTCAAAAGTACCCATGCACTATTTAATGTAGATGCGTTCAGGAATACAATTTTAGCCCTGTACTCAATGGTCTTCATGGTCTGCGCGTCAAGTACTTCAACGCCAATAGCGCGTTTCTTGTCTTTATCATACAAAATCTTGGTAACGATGCTCCATGGGCGCAACGTGAGCTTATTGGTGGCCATTGCTGCAGGAAGGGTTGCCGACTGCGTGCTAAAATAACCGCCAAACGGACATCCATACCAGCACTTGTCACGATACACGCATTGCCTGCCGTTTAAGGGCACGGTGGCATGAGCGCAACGTCCGATAATCATTTTTCGTGCGCCCTTGTAATGTTCCTTAATCCTTGCTGATACGTCTTTTTCAACGCAGGTCATTTCCATGGGAGGCAGGAATTCGCTGTCAGGCAACTCCGGAAGGCCTTCTTTTGATCCACTGATTCCGGCGAATTTTTCGACATAACTATACCACGGCTCAATATCCTTATACCTGACCGGCCAGTCTACTCCGATTCCCTGTTTGCCATTTTCTTCAAAATACAAGTCGCTCCAGCGGTAGCTCTGTCTTCCCCACAAGAGGGAACGCCCGCCCACATGGTAGCCGCGAAACCAGTCAAAACGCTTGATCTCGGTATATGGCGAATCCTGGTCGCTTGCCCACCAAGAAAGGTTTCGCTCATTCAAAGGATAGTCTCTCTTAAGAACCGGATAATTTTTTATCATTTGCTGGGTCCGCTCGCCTCGGTGTGGATAGTCCCAGGCCTCCTTGTTTGCTTCGGTGTAATCCTTGCGGTGCACGATGTCCATGCCCCTTTCAAGCATAATGGTCTTCAAACCTTTTTCAGTCAATTCTTTGGCAGCCCAGCCGCCGCTGATTCCTGAACCGATCACGATCGCGTCGTAAACATTGTCGGACATAGTTGTTATTTTACGTAGTTGATATTTTCCT
The DNA here is from genome assembly GCA_021324175.1 of Chitinophagia bacterium. Classification (GTDB taxonomy): domain Bacteria; phylum Bacteroidota; class Bacteroidia; order Chitinophagales; family Chitinophagaceae; genus Puia. The sequence goes on along the minus strand of JAJPJP010000234.1, from coordinate 2,414 downwards.
TATTGTTAGTTTCATTTATTAAACGTCGCAAGTCTCCACCGCTTTTTTCAAAGAAGCTACTTTATCAGGTGCTGCCGGAATAAACTCTTGCGCCACATAGCCCTTGTATCCGGTCTCAAGAATTGCCTTCATAATTGCCGGATAATATAATTCCTGCGACTGGTCGATCTCATTTCTTCCAGGCACGCCTCCCGTATGATAGTGTCCAAGATATTGGACGTTTTGTTTAATGGTCCGAATCACATCTCCCTCATCGATTTGCATGTGGTAAATATCATATAACAGTCTGAAATTGGGCGAATCGATTCGCTTGCAAAGCTCGACGCCCCATGGTGTGCGATCACACATGTAGTCTTTGTGATCGATTTTACTATTCAGCAGTTCCATATGTACGGTAAGGCCATTCTTTTCAGCTCCGGGAAGTATCCGCTTCAGACCATCAACGCAGTTTTTCAAGCCTGTTTCATCATCCATACCCCGCCGGCTACCGCTGAAGCAAATCACATCTTTGTAGCCCGCCTTTACCATCAGCGGAAAAACATCGAGATACTCTTTAACAAGCTGGTCGTGAAACTTTTTATCATTAAACCCGTCGGTTAGGCTGACCGTACCCCCGTGATAACACATCGAAGAATAAATGCCGTATTGCTGAATCGTAGGCCAGTCTTTCGGTCCCAAAAGATCTATGGCGCTAAACCCGATTTGTTTGACGACTTTGCACAAATCATCCAGCGAAAGGAAGCCATATGTCCACTGGCAGACCGAGTGATTGATGTTGCCTTTCAAAGAAGATTTATTTTGTATTTTATTTTCGCTGAGCGCATATGAAGGTAGAATCGCTGCCGTACCCAGTGCTGCAGTTCCAGCGACAAAGCTTTTGATGGCACTGCGTCGCGAATGTTTCTTAGGCATGTAGTTGGACCATTAAAAAAAACAATATACAAAAACGAAAACTATTTCTTGTCCTTTATTTGATGATCTGCGTTTATTAAAATATGAGTGGGGATCACAATTCCGCTACAGGATCGAGAACCTCTTTTGGCGCTGCGTAGTGCTTTCTCCTGGCGAAATAGATCAGCGAGAAAATAACGATCAAAATCACAGGCATTATGGCAACTTTCATCAGGGTGTCTGACCCCGCTGCAGCGTTGGCCTGGGCATCAGTCAAACCTTTGGCCAGGGCTCCACTTTTGAAATCATCATACCATTTACCCATGAAGGGAATTATGAAAGAAGTCGAGAACATTCCCGCGCCACCCATAAGTGACAAGCCCAACGCACCGGTATTTGGCAAATATTCGGAAACAAATCCAAGCATGGTCGGCCAAAAAAAACAAACTCCTGCCGCAAATACGAATGCAGCGCCGAATGCCATATAGCCGCTCGATCTGCTCAGCAGAATAAGGCCAATGCAGGCAAGCACGGCGGACGTAATCAGCATGCCATTCGGGTTGAGGCGGTGCACGACCGGCCCGGCAAACGATCGACCTATAGCCATCAATCCATTAATAAACACGAGAACCAAGATACCTGACACATTGGCTCCCTGCAGGAGTGCGACAATCCAGGTGTTGGTACCCAATTCCGTAGCACCTGTCATAAACATGCAAATGAAAATAATCAGAAACAGCGGTGTAAGGCAGGATGCAAACATTTGTTTTGTGCTGACACCTTTTGTCACCCGTTCCGTCTGTGGAAACTTTAGCTTAAGGAACATGAGTCCGTAAATAACCGCCGGAATAAACAGAATGGCAATGAGGTAATGCCAGTCAATTTTCAATTGTTCGACAAAAACATAAGAAAGCAATCCGCCAATGACTATTCCGCCGGGAAACCAAACATGAAACCTGTTCAACATCGTCGTTTTATTTTCGGGGAAAAGCGTTACCGTCAGGGGATTACAGGCCGCTTCGACCATCCCGTTTCCAACGCCGATGCAAACCGTTCCTGCAAAAAGCATGGTGGCATCTTTGGCCACCAGGTATATAACTACACCCGCCACATGACCGATAAATGCGATGCCCAGCAGTCTTTTCATTCCAATTACATCGCAAAGCGGGCCTCCAAAAACCATCGCCAGGGTAAAGCCCCAAAAGGCCGGGCTGAATATCCATCCGAGCTGTTCCTTGGTTAAATGAAATGAATCACCCCAAACACCTTCTAACGACGCACGAAATGCAAAGGTCATGGCCGTAAAGATGAGCGCGACACGCGCGGCAACAAAAAGCTGTTTGCGATGAATTGCTGAAGTCATGGCAAGTTGGTTTGATTATAAAATTTTATCGTTAGTCTTTTTTATTTTCGCAGGGTATGCGAACAATGTAACTTTATCTGCTTACCCGCCGAAAAAAAATAATCTCAACCGGCTCATAAATGTAATTTTTTATTTTTAAAAATCAATTTGCATAACTGTT
>JAJPJP010000294.1 GCA_021324175.1 Chitinophagia bacterium | reverse complement strand
TCCCCGAGATCAGCGATAGATAGAGCAGGGCGTCGGCAAAGCGCGAAACCTGCGAAGGGGTTCCGGGGAAGAGTATGACAGGTATTTGGCAGTTTTTTTTGATCTGCTGGACGACTTCGTCGAGGTGGTTGGAGATGACCAGGCTGCCGCCGACCAGCAGATAGTCGACATGGGCATCCATCACCATCCGGGCGAGCTCGTCGATTTGGGGAGCGTTTACCTTGTCGGGGTCAACCAGAACGGCAAAAGACTTTTGCTGGGCTTTCTTTTTCTCGGTGAGTGACTGGTAGATGGTTTGCTTCATTTCATTGCCGTTGGCATTATACAAAAATGCAAAAAAGTTTTGGCTTTATCCAGACTGCACGAAAAACGCGCACAACCAAAGGCCCGCGCGGTTGTTATATTGGTGACACGCGTGCGTAAAAATACGGTGGCTCTTATTGGATAATTTTTTTTTCTGATTCACCCAAAAAAACTTAATCGAAAAACGGGAAAAAGGTGTGCAAAAATCAAGGAACCCAATGCCACGCTGCAATTCAAAAAAAATGCACAGCTTTTTCCACAATTTGTTAATATTTCGCCAACAGAAATATCATTCGTTCCCAATACTTTCGTCTTCCCCTGGTAATAATTCCTTAACATTCAAAAATATTAGTTTACTAACCTTATGACAAATAAAAAGCATGTAAGCGGCTTGCAGTTCACCCGTCGCTTTACCAAGGACGGAATAGACGTTTTCGATCAGTTCGAATACGATTACCGGACATCTGTCATCCGCAACCCAAGCGGGGAAGTGGTATTTGAAATGACCAATGTCGAGGTGCCGAGACAATGGAGCCAGATCGCTACCGATATACTTGCCCAAAAATACTTTCGCAAGGCCGGCGTACCCCAAAAGGACGGCACCACGGGCCGCGAAACTTCGATCAGACAGGTAGCACACCGCCTGGCCAACTGCTGGCGGCTGTGGGGCGAGCGCTACGGCTATTTTTCGAGCCCCAAGGACGCCCAGGTTTTTTATGAGGAACTGGTCTATTGTATTCTGAACCAGGCATGCGTGCCGAATAGTCCCCAGTGGTTCAATACGGGCCTGCATGAGAGCTATGGTATCAAGGGAAAACCCCAGGGGCACTATTTTGTTGACCCTGTTGACGGCAGTCTCAAGAAATCCACGTCGGCCTATGAGCGCCCACAGCCGCATGCATGCTTTATCCTCAGCGTGGAAGATGACCTCGTGAATGACGGCGGTATCATGGATCTATGGATCCGCGAGGCCCGCATATTCAAATACGGGTCGGGGGTTGGTACCAATTTTTCCAGCATCCGCGGCGAAGGAGAAAAGCTAAGCGGTGGCGGGACATCCAGCGGCCTGATGAGTTTTCTAAAGATTGGCGACCGCGCCGCAGGCGCGATCAAATCCGGCGGAACGACTCGCCGTGCAGCCAAGATGGTCTGTCTTGACCTGGATCATCCGGAGGTGCTGGAGTTCATCAATTGGAAAGTAGAGGAGGAAAAAAAGGTGGGTGCCTTGATTGCTGCTGGATACCCTTCTGATTATGAAGGAGAAGCATATCGCACCGTCAGCGGCCAAAACTCAAATAATTCAATACGCATTCCGAATGATTTTTTTGCAAAATTATCCGGCGGCGAAGACTGGGAATTAAAGGCCAGGAGCGACGGGAGGATCATGAAACGAATTCCGGCGAAGGAAGTGTGGAACCAGATTGCATATGCAGCATGGCGTTGTGCTGACCCGGGTACCCAATACGATACTACCATTAACGAGTGGCATACCTGCCCAAGTGGTGGCCGCATCCGGGCTTCCAACCCTTGCTCTGAATACATGTTCCTGGACAACACGGCATGCAACCTGGCGTCCGTAAATTTGCGCCAGTTTTACGACGAAGCGACGAACACGTTCGACGTCGAAGGATTTGAATACACCTGCTCGTTGTGGACGGTAGTCCTGGAGGTGTCGGTGCTGATGGCGCAATTCCCGAGTAAGGAGGTTGCCCAGTTATCATATGACTATCGCACGCTTGGCTTGGGTTATGCCAACCTGGGCTCGATGTTGATGGTCATGGGAATTCCGTATGACAGCGAGGAGGCCCGCGGTATTGCAGGGGCGATCACTGCAATTATGACCGGAATTGCTTACAAAACTTCGGCAGAACTTGCTGAGGTGCTCGGACCTTTTCCCAAATATGCGGAAAACAAAGATGCCATGTTGCGCGTCATGCGTAACCACCGTCTCGCGGCATATGACGCCGATGAATATGAAGGGCTGCAGACAAAACCGCAGGGCATCAAGGTCCAGTATTGTCCCGATTATCTCCTGAAGGCTGCAACCAAAGCCTGGGATGATGCGTTGCAACTTGGTGAAAAATTCGGATACCGCAACGCCCAGACAACGGTCATTGCGCCCACGGGAACGATCGGCCTGATCATGGATTGCGATACTACCGGCGTAGAACCTGATTTTGCGCTCGTGAAATTCAAAAAACTTTCGGGAGGCGGCTATTTCAAGATTATCAACCAGTCGGTTCCCGCTGCTCTAAGGAACCTGAACTATTCCGAAAAAGAAATTGATGCCATAGTTAAATATGCAGTAGGCTCCGGCAGCTTTGCCGGCGCGCCCTTTATCAACTATCAGACTCTGAGCGAAAAGGGATTCATAGCGGATGAGATTAAAAAGCTCGATTCGGCCGTGACTTCAGCCTTTGAGATCGGATTCGTATTCAATGTTTACACGCTCGGCGAAGAGTGCCTGCAACGCCTGGGATTCAAACCCGAGCAATATTTCAACTTCGAGTGGAGCCTGCTTGAAGCGCTGGGCTTCACCGAAGGGGAAATGGATGCCGCTAACAATTTTATCTGCGGCACCATGACCATTGAGGCTGCTCCTTTTTTGAAAAAGGAACACCTGCCCGTTTTTGACTGTGCCAACAAATGTGGAAAGAAGGGACAACGCTTTATTCATGCTCATGGCCATATACGCATGATGGCTGCTACCCAGCCGTTTATCAGCGGCGCCATTTCCAAGACGATCAACTTGCCCAATGAAGCGACCGTGGAGGAAATTGCCGACTCCTACATGTTAAGTTGGCAGCTGGCTCTCAAAGCATGTGCGCTCTACCGCGACGGGTCCAAGCTTTCGCAGCCTCTGAGCAACAAATCCGACAAGAAAAAGAAATTGGCTGAAACGGAGAGCTCAACGGAACCGGCTGCCCCCAGCGTTCTCGAATCGAATATCGTCGATCTGAGCAAGCTTACAGTCCAGGACTTACTTGACGAAGTGACCAAGCGGGTGCAGGCATCTCCAGATACCAAGCTCAAGCGTGAACTCGCCAGAATCGTCGAGCGGAGGACACTCCCGGCCAAGAGAAGGGGATTCACGCAAAAGGCCAAGATCAACGGCCAGGCTATCTTCCTTCGCACCGGCGAGTATGCTGACGGGACGGTGGGCGAGATCTTTATCGACATGGCCAAGGAAGGGGCAACGATGCGGAGCATGCTGAACTGTTTTGCAATCGCCATTTCAATCGGACTGCAATACGGCGTGCCGCTTGAGGAATTCGTGGAAAAATTTGTCTTTACACGGTTTGAGCCCTCCGGCATGGTCGACCATCCCAACATCAAGAGCACGACCTCGATCGTCGACTTTATATTCCGTGCGATGGCTTATGAATATCTCGGTAGAACTGACTTGGTCCACGTGCTCGACAAACCGGAAGTGATGAACACTGGCCAGGACGACTGGGACGAAATCCCTGTTTCGCTGGAATATGATAAAAAAAAACCTGAGTTGAGCGACGTGCATATTGTGGCCAAGGCCAGCTCGAGCCCCTCTCCGCAACAGGTACGGGCCATGAAACAATCCACCAGGGCAGAATCGAGCATGGACGCGGTAAATGCGGCGGCCAAAAGCATGCAAAGTGATGCCCCCGCCTGCAATACCTGCGGGCATATTACCATCCGGAGTGGCACCTGCTATAAATGCCTCAACTGTGGAAACAGTATGGGCTGCAGCTAGCCTGCCGGGACCAAATTATTCTTAGGACGGTACAATCCAAACCATAATCCGCCCATTTCCATGGAGCGGATTTTTCGTATGCATCACCCGCTGATCCTGGCGCCACCTACACCGTAGTTTTACTAAGTAGTTTATTCATTTTCAACGTTTTTTGAAAAAATAATGTGAATAACTTGCAGGGTATCCGGGGGAAGCTATTTTTATGTGCCCAAACCTCTCATATATGAAAACAACCACGAAGATCATCTTTGCATTAGTTTTTGCTGCTTGCGTTGCCGCCTGCAGCCGCGCAGTGACGCCTTACGAAGCGGCTAACCATCATTTTAGCCATTGCAGGGACGTCAAATAAGCGACCGACCACGATTTAATCCCCCGCCTAAGTCTGTATATGTTAAGATTACCGTAAATGGAACTATCCTATTTTTATAGATGCCTATAAAGACTGGCAGGTTTGGCTATAAAAAAAAGCAGGTTCTGGCCGGGTTACGCAGCCACTTTTTCGGACGAATCGAAATCAGAATACTGGCAATTCTGGTAAACGTTTTTGCCATACTGTCTGCCGTGCTTTTTTATTTGCATAAGATCCAGCCGTTTTCTTTCCTGATTTTTTCGATGCTCTGGCTCGTGCTTTGGGTCACCATTCGACGAATTCTTCCGCTCAGCATCTACAGGCGGTCCCAGACTTTTCGCGATGAGTTCACACTCGAAATGGATGATCAAGGCGTGCTGTTGGAAACTGATCGCGGAAACCAGCGCTGGACCTGGGATAAATTCAGCGAATACAGGGAAACTCTGGATTTCTTCCTGCTTTATTTTAACCCCAGGGCATTTTTTATGGTTCCAAAAGATTCATTTAAAGATTTGCTTGAACTGCAATCGGCGCGCGATATGCTGAAGAAAAACATCTGAAATAGATCAGCGTGGTTTGTATTTCGCTTCCTCGAAGATTCTTTTTGGATCTGTTCTCATCAGGTTCAGCGGGCTAATGCCGGAATTATTCTGCGCCCATTTCTTTACAATCTGGAAGCCGACCCACTGGCCGATATTCCCCGGGGAAATATCGGGCATGCCCGGCGTATTCGGAGCCTCGCCAATATAATTTTTAATGATGTCGGGGTCGATGGTATAAAGCTCATCGCTGGTTTGCAGGAAAAAATTCCAGATGAGGCCTTCATTTGCCTGGCACCAGTCAAGTTGCTTTTGCGAGAATCCTGACCAGATGCTGTCGGGTGTTGCGGGCATCAGTTTCTCCAGCAGCCACCAGTATTTCCCTTTATCGACCATTTGTTCGATCAGCGGCCTCCCTTCACTGCTATCGGGAAAAATATCTTCGGAAATCGTTTTAATGCAATCTGCGGCCATGTAATCCGGTTCAAATCTTCTGGAGATGTATTTGGGATAAATCTCCTGTCCCTGCAAACTCGTGTAAAATGAAAAATTTCTCCCCGCAAAAAGCTGAAGCCCGATGGCCATGACGGCCGGTGTCAGTGCCACAGCCGGCGCATCGAACGGTCCGATATAGGTGACGGCCTGCTTTGGAAGCTGGTAATTGGGAAAATAGTATTTGATGAATCGAAAACTCTGCTGGAGCTGATCCTGCAACCATGATAAGTCCCTGAATTTAGGTTCCAGCGAATCTTTCAGTGATGCATAGGTGGAAATAAAATTCCGGCAGGCGGCAAATGAGCTAAAGCTGGTGTCATTGAGTGGCTCGACCCCGAGAATGTTAACAACGAAATCGTTGGTGAAATAGGGATACCTTTCCGCGAGGTTGTGCAGCGATGGTGCGATATTGTTTGTGTCGACGGCAAAAAAAGCCTGGTCGAAACGCTCGACGGGAAGCGTCACTGTAATCCCAGAGACATCGGGCGTTTTCGTACCGTTGCCGCAACTGTAGAGCAGAACAACGACAACCAAGAATAAAGCGTTTCTTTTCATGGATTTACAAACGTTGGTATTGTGCAAATTAGTGTTCATTCCCATAACTGCGCTTTAACCTAAATTTGCACCATGAAAATCGCTCTTGCTCAGCAGAATTATCATATCGGAAATTTTGAAAAAAATACAGAAAAGATCATTGGCGCGATCGGGGAGGCGAAAAGGCTGGGTGCGGACCTTGTCGTCTTTTCCGAGTTGTGTATTTGCGGTTACCCACCCCGTGATTTCGTGGAATTCGAAGACTTTATAGCCGAATGCTACTTGGCCATTGAGCGCGTCGCTGCCCACGCTGATGGGATCGGCGTCATCGTGGGTTCTCCCATGCGCAACGACGCTCCGCGGGGTAAGAGCCTATTTAATGCCGCGTGGCTTTTGTACGAAAAAAAAGTCCGCGGAGTCTCGCACAAGACCTGTCTTCCGACCTATGACGTTTTTGACGAGTACCGTTACTTCGAACCCGGTTACCAATGGAGCACGATTGAATTCAAAGGAAAAAAAATTGCGCTGACGATCTGCGAGGATATCTGGAATCTCGGCGATAACCCGCTTTACCGGAGTTGCCCCATGGACGAACTGATCAAACAGTCGCCTGACCTGATGATCAATATTTCCGCTTCGCCGTTTGACTATGACCATGACGAAGACCGCGTCGAGGTAATCCGCCGGAACGTATTGAAATATAAGCTGCCCATGTTCTATTGCAACGCCGTGGGCTCCCAGACCGAAATTGTTTTTGACGGCGGCAGCCTGGTCTTTGATTCCGCAGGAAATGTTACCCGGGGATTAAAATATTTCGAGGAAGATTTTGCCATCGTTGAACTTGAAGCGGCTTTCGCAAAGAAAAGCATAGCCAAGGATGCTGCCGATGCCCTGGTGCCGCTCGATAAGGAAATGCGTGTGGCCAAGGTTAACGACCCGGAAAGAATTATTGAATACCTCACCGCCGAAGGGAATATTCGGCAGATTCATAAAGCCCTAATCGTTGGGATAAAGGACTATTTTGCCAAGATGGGATTTTCCCAGGCGATCCTGGGAAGCAGCGGCGGCATCGACAGCGCGGTGACACTTGTTCTGGCCTGCGAAGCGCTGGGAAAGGAAAATGTTCATGCGATACTGATGCCCTCTCCATATTCCACTTCTCATTCCGTGGAAGATGCCGAGACGCTTTCAAAAAACCTCGGCAATCCCTATGAAATCATACCGATCAAAAATATTTACGAGTCCTTTCTTTCCACTCTGAAACCTGTTTTCAAGGATTCGCCGTTCGGCATTGCTGAAGAAAACATTCAAAGCCGCGCACGTGGAAACCTGCTGATGGCCATCGCCAACAAATTCGGGTATATACTCCTCAATACGTCGAACAAAAGCGAACTTGCCACCGGCTATGGCACGCTCTACGGCGACATGGCCGGGGGCCTCAGTGTTGTTGGAGACCTTTATAAAATGCAAGTCTACGCGTTGGCGCGTTACCTGAACCTCCATCGCCGGGTTATTCCCCAGAATATCCTGACCAAAGCGCCGTCCGCCGAATTGCGGCCTGAGCAGAAAGACAGCGACAGCTTGCCGTCATATGAAATACTCGACAAAGTGCTATACCAGTATATCGAAAAAAGACAGGGACCCAAAGAGATCGTCTCCATGGGCATAGACCCGGTCCTGGTAAAAAGAATTCTGAGGCTGGTCAATGCCAATGAATACAAAAGAAACCAGTTCTGCCCGATCATCCGTGTCAGTTGCAAGGCTTTCGGCGTCGGGAGGAGGGTGCCGATCGTCGGCAAATACCTGACTTGAAAATCCACGTTCTAATGTGACAGGTATATCGCTACATTGACGGTGACGCCACTCTCGGTGACTGCCTGCTCCAGGTGAAGCTGCGTGGAAGTCAGCACTTCGATGGTTGCCGTTCCCCCAAAGCTTCCAACCAGCGAATCGGGAAAATTGATCGCAGTCTGGGTTGAATTAAAACTCCATTGGAAATTGGTGGTTTGCGGTGAGGAGGAATCGCATTTTATTGCTCCTTCATTTTCTACACCGGTACTATCAGCATTAAAAGTAATGGTATTGTCTTTTATACAGGCCGGTACACCGCCAGGGAGTGCCTCGTCAATGGTACCGTTGCCGTCAACGTCGATTCCAATCGTGTCAATTTTCCACGCTCCCGAAGTCAGCAGTGTAAGTTTGTTGTTTGCATTATTTGAGCTGGAGCTCTTTTTGCTGCAGCTATTTAGTACGATCATTCCGCAAATGAAGGAGCACAGAATAAGAAATGGTTTCATATATACTTTTTTTTAAATGAAGAACCAGTCGTTTGATTCGTTACATTTCCCCCTGCAATATCCGTACCGCGCCAACCAATCAATGATCAAATTAATTACTAAACGGCATGCAGTATTCGAATATTTTTGGAACGGTCGCCATAATCCATGAGTTTTTTCAATTAACATCATAATTTGCAGCCGGTTAGTCAAAGTTGGCAAACTACTTGCCAATCAAGTTGTATTTTGCAATGATAACTTTTTAATATGATCTACACGGCGGAAGATATCCGTCAGCTCAATGACAGGATACAATACCAGGGAGCTTTTCTGGACAGGCTTCGCGATGAGATCAGCAGGGTGATCGTGGGACAACATTATATGATCGACCGGCTGCTCATTGGCTTGCTCAGCAACGGGCATGTCCTGCTCGAAGGCGTACCGGGACTTGCAAAGACCCTCGCGATCAAATCCCTTGCCCAAACCATCCGCGCGAAATTCAGCCGCATCCAGTTTACGCCTGACCTGTTGCCTGCTGATGTGATCGGCACGATGATCTACAACCAGCAAAAAAACGAATTCGTGGTGCGCAAGGGACCCATTTTCGCCAATTTTATTTTGGCTGATGAAATTAATAGGGCTCCGGCCAAAGTGCAGAGCGCCTTGCTGGAAGCGATGCAGGAGCGTCAGGTTACGATCGGCGATACGAGCTATAAACTCGACGAACCTTTTCTCGTCCTTGCCACCCAGAACCCGCTCGAACAGGAAGGAACTTACCCTTTGCCCGAAGCGCAGCAGGATCGTTTCATCATGAAAATTATCGTCGACTATCCTGGACGCCAGGAAGAGCAACAGATTATCCGCCAGAATGTGCAGGCCATGGTGCAACCGCAAACGGAACACGTGGTTTCCATACAGGAAATCCTGCAGGCAAGGGAACTCACGCGCCAAATATACATGGATGAAAAAGTGGAATTCTATATTCTCGATATTGTATTCGCCACGCGATATCCTGAAAAATATAAACTGGACAGATTAAGACCATTGATCGCTTATGGCGGGTCTCCCCGGGCAAGCATCAATCTTGCGCTCGCGGCAAAAGCAAACGCATTTCTCAATAAAAGGGGCTACGTCGTACCGGAAGATGTGCGTAGCGTATCAAAAGATGTGTTACGCCACCGGATCGGCCTGACTTACGAAGCCGAGTCAGAGAACATCAACGTAGAACGCGTCATTGACGATGTACTTAAAGCCATCCCGGTCCCGTAAGACCATGTTTCATGCTGACTACCGCCGAAATATTGAAAAAAGTTCGGGAGCTTGAAATAAAAAGCAAGCGCCTGACGCGCCATATATTCACCGGCAAATACCACAGCGCTTTTAAGGGCCGCGGAATGAGCTTTCGCGAAGTCCGCGAATACTACCCGGGCGACGACGTCAGATTTATCGACTGGAACGTTTCGGCGCGATTTGGCCACCCCTTCAGCAAAGTTTTCGAGGAAGAGCGCGAACTCACGGTGATGCTCATGGTAGATATCAGCGGTAGTTCGCTTTTCGGGACGATCTATGCCACCAAAAAAGACATGATCACCGAAGTGTGCGCTGTGCTCGCTTTTTCTGCGATCAATAACAATGATAAGGTGGGCATTCTGCTTTTCAGCGATCGCATTGAGCGATACATCCCGCCAAAAAAAGGTAGAGATCATGTCCTTTATATCGTCCGCGAGCTACTCACGGCGCAAACCCAGCGCCGTGGCACCAATATCGGAGCCGCGATTCGGTTTTTTAACAAAACTACAAGGCAGAAAAGCATCGCCTTTATCCTTAGCGATTTTCTTGACGAAAAGTTTGACGACGCCCTCAAGGTCGCGGCCAGAAAGCACGACGTCATCGGTATAAAGGTTTACGATAAGATGGATATGCAGCTCCCACAGGCCGGAATGCTCGAAGTGCAGGACGCAGAGACTGGCAAAATTCGCTGGGTGGACACCGATGACTACCTTGTCCGCGGCAATTACCAGCAACGCTTTTTTGCCACCACTGAAGCCTGCAAATCCATTTTTCTTAAAGCGGGCAGCGACCTCCTCCACATTCGCACGGATGAGGACTATGTCAAAGTCCTGCAAAAGTTTTTTATCGGAAGAAACCGGCCGACCTAATGCGCGCGATCAAAATCATAACCTGGATTGCCCCTTTTCTGTGTGTTGTGCTAACCGCGTATTCGCAGAACCCGATTTCTGTGACCGCTACGGCTAACCGAAACCAGATCCTGATTGGCGAACCAGTCCAGATCACGCTGGAGGCGAAGTTGCCGCTTGGCAGGCAGATGACCTGGTTCCCTCTTGATTCAATACCACACTTCGAATACATCGAAAAGGGAAACGTGGATTCGGTGGTGGATGTCGATGGAAGAAATTACCGGCAGGATATTACAGTCACCAGTTTTGATTCAGGAGCTTTTTATATACGGCCTTTTGTCATGACCATTGACAACCGTCGGTACCTGACCGACTCCATACAGGTCCAGGTCAGCTTTTCCAAGATCAACCCGGGACAGGATTACCATGATATCAAGGACATCATCGATGTCGAAACGTCGTCCGTAAGATATGCAATCTGGTGTATGATCGCGGGCACGATCCTTTCAATCATTTTGACGATCTATTTTGTGCGGAAGAAAAAGGAAGTGGTTGTCGAGATCCCGGTCGAGGCCCCCCCGCCGCTTTCAGCCTATGATGAAGCGATGATGGCACTCAATAACCTCAAGAACCAGGAACTCGCCAAAGGCGGCCAGGTCAAGGCTTATTATACGCAGCTCAACGACATATTCCGCCGTTTTGTATTTCGAAAGCTGCAAATCGCGAGCATGGCCAAAACCAACGACGAGCTGATCCTGCAATTGAGGAGTACGCTGATGCCGCGGGACAAGTTCTCCGAACTGGCCGAAATGTTAAGAATGAGTGATTTTGTGAAATTTGCGAAATATGTGCCCGAACAAAGCGGGCACGACAGGAGTTTTACCGTTATCCGTTCATCGATCGATATCTTAAACGAATTGGAAAGAAGTGCTGTATAACTGGTTTCAACATATCACATTTGCCTACCCGGCTTTTTTCCTGCTCTTCGCGCTGATACCGTTTCTAATTTTCTGGTACCTGCAGCAGGGAGAAAAAGGCCAGGGTTCGGTGATGGTCTCGAGCGTCAGCTCGTTTGACAGGACAAGGTCGTGGAAGAACACGTTTCGCCATCTGCTTTTCATCCTCCGTTTGTTATGCATCTCAAGCATCATCTTCGCTCTGGCACGCCCGCAGATCAGGAATGACGAGCAGCAGGTCAACGGCGAAGGCATTGATATCATGCTATGTCTTGATATCAGCGGAAGCATGCTCGCCCAGGACTTCACGCCAAGTCGGATGGAAGCGGCAAAAAATGTAGCTTCCGAATTCATCGATAATCGTCCGACGGACCGCATTGGCCTGGTAATCTTTTCCGGCGAAAGCTTTACCATGTGCCCGCTTACATCGGACCGGGCAGTACTAAAATCTCAGCTCTACAATGTTCAGAGCGGCCTTCTCGAAGATGGCACTGCCATCGGTTCGGGTCTTGCGACCTGTGTAGACAGGCTTCGTTCGTCGCAGTCCAAGAGCAAGGTCATCATCCTGCTGACTGACGGTGAAAATAATGGAGGCCTCATCGATCCGAATACGGCAAAGGAAATGGCTAAAGCATATGGTATCCGCGTGTACACCATTGGCATGGGCACCGAAGGCTTTGCGCAGGTGCCGGTTCAAACCGCTGCCGGGGTAGTGATGCAGAAAGAGAAGGTGAGCATCGACGAGAAACTACTGACCCAGATCGCCAATGAGACTGGCGGACGATACTACCGCGCTACCGACAATGAAAGCTTGCATAATATTTACGCCGATATCGACAAACTTGAAAAATCCAAGGTGGAAATCACCGCAATCAAACGTTATAGCGAGCAATTCTTCCCATTTGCTATTGCGGCCGCGGGCTTTTTGTTCTTCGAGCTTCTCCTTCGTTTCACCATCTTCCGGAAATTTCCCTGACCTTCGACCCGAGATCTCCTCCACACTTCATGAAAGCACTAGTATACAAATCGACGGGCAGTTGGTACCTGGTTCGGACAGAGACTGGCGAACGCTGGAATGCCCGTATGAAGGGTATCTTCAAGACCGAAGGCATGGGATCAACCAACCCGGTCGCTGTGGGCGACGAGGTCATGCTTGAACCTGAACACGAAACGGAAAGTTCAGCGATGATTACCGAAATCTTCCCGCGTCGAAATTATATTATCCGGCAGGCTCCCTCCCACAAAGTCAATTACCAGATTGTAGCGGCGAATCTGGACCAATGCCTGCTGATTGCCACTCTCAGGGAGCCAAAAACGTCGCAGGGCTTTATTGATCGCTTTCTCGTAGCCTGCGAATCCTATCATATTCCTGCGGTAATACTTCTCAATAAGTCCGACCTTTTTCGCACAAGGGAGCACGAGCGGGCAGATGAGTGGCGCCGAATGTATAGATCGGTCGGCTACAGCGTTCTTACCGCCAGCATAAAAGAAAATACCGGCCTCGCTCAAGTGACAGAATTGCTTATGGGGAAAACAACCCTGTTCAGCGGACACTCCGGCGTGGGCAAGTCTTCATTGATCAATATCCTTTTGCCAAGTTTGTTACTCAAAACGCAGGGGGTGAGCGGCTGGAGCGGCAAAGGAATACACACAACCACCTTCGCTGAGATGTATGACCTTGAGCAGGGGGGAAGGATTATCGATACACCGGGCCTGAGGGAGTTTGGCCTGGTAGACATTTCCAGGCAGGAGCTCTCGCATTATTTCCCGGAAATGCGGGACCGGATTCAGGATTGCCAGTTCAACAATTGCCTGCATGTGAATGAGCCGGGGTGCGCCATAAAAAAAGCCCTCGGTGAGGGCCAAATTCATGTTGAACGATACATCAGCTATTGCAATATGCTGGATTCCATCAATACCTCAAGTTACTGATTAGGACAGGAACTTTTTTGCTGTGTTGATCATCAGTTTTGTTTCCAGGAATTTTGCAACCTCCACCACCGCATCATTATCTTTTCTCACAGCTTCGCGGAACTTACGGGGGTAAATTGAAATGCCAGTGTAAATGTTGTAGTGCAGCGTCAGCGTGTGACCTTTAAATGCGAAATCCCACATCATCGAATCAAAATCGTCGGTTTTTTGCGTGAAGCGGATTTCCAGGTCATCGGAAAGGATGTTCGCCACTTCGTAGAATCGCTTTAGGCCGCAATCGTCGTCTATGACGGCTTCGGTGCACCCGAAATCGGTACGGAGGGTGAGGCTCATAGTTTGAGATTTAGGTGTGTTTATAATAGGAATCATGATTTGAATTTTGGTGCATTGATTTTTTCGCCGCTAAGAATCCGTTCTGCGCCTACATTCTTGCCGTTGCTGGGGCAACCGTATTTTGGTCCGAAAAGGTTATTAAATAAACCACAGGAACTGGTGGTCAGGGAAATGAATGCACACAACAGGAAGATTGCTATGGGTTTAGCGGTTAACATGGGTACGGTAATAAACGTATTAAACTTACAAATATTATTTTGTAACTGCAAGCTTGTCAGGCGGAAATGATAACCCCAAGTGGATGATTGACTTATAAGGGTGACTATTTAGTCATTCGAAGAGAAACCCTTAGCCTTTTTGGACCGCGTCGCGGAACCAACCGGCATATTTGATATAATTATTGGCGATCCGGTCAATCTGGCCACTGATCAAACCCTGGGGGATATCCTTCACTTTCACGGCCGGTATCCCGGCGTATATCGAACCGGTCTCCACCTTTGTACCCTCGAGGACTACGGCTCCCGCCGCAATAATTGAATTCGAGCCGACCTCCGCGTTGTCCAT
Source organism: Chitinophagia bacterium (assembly GCA_021324175.1). Classification (GTDB taxonomy): domain Bacteria; phylum Bacteroidota; class Bacteroidia; order Chitinophagales; family Chitinophagaceae; genus Puia. Next base: position 17,455 of record JAJPJP010000294.1, on the reverse strand, counting down.
CACGATAGCACCCATCCCGATCAAAACATTATCATGGAGCGTGCAGCCATGAACGATCGCGTTATGGCCGATAGAGACGTTATTCCCAATGATCGTTTTAGTTTTCTGGTAGGTGCAGTGCAGTACTGCGCCATCCTGGATATTCACCTTGTTACCGATCCGGATACTGTTGACATCACCGCGAATCACCGTATTAAACCATACGCTGCAATCGTCGCCAATAACGACATCACCGACGATAGTCGCGTTCGGCGCGACAAATACATTATTTCCGAGCTTTGGGAAAACGCCTTCAACCGGTAAAATTACTGGCATGGATATGCGGTTTTATGTTGAACAATCTGACTCGGGCGAGATGGTACTTCTCACAAATTTCCGGATTTTTCATGTATTCGCCTCATTGGTTTCACTCATCGAGTAAGACATCCTGCCCGCCAGGAATTCTGATCACTCAACGGGGGGAGGAAGTAATGCATACGATTGTATTTTTATTCCTGGGAGCCGCTGGATTATTTCCCGTAACTTTTCATCAAACCGGCACCTGCTTTCATATGAAAAAATACCTGCTCATTGCCCTGCTCATAACCGGCATTGACAAAGGGATGCACGCGCAACCGAATCCTGCCGCTACAGACAGCCTGAAAATCGACAGCCTGCGAAAAATGCTTCCGGTGTTAAAAGGCATTAGGCGGGTCATTTGCATGATCCGCCTTGTTGAATATTTTTATGACGGCGCGCCGGTCGCCGGGTCTAATCCGCGCGATAGTGTTCCTTATTACGGCAAATTGATACTGGATGAATCGCGGAAAATCAATTACAGGAAGGGCATGGCAATCGGACTTATGGCCGCCCCCACTCAATCGGAATCCATTCGAGCTTCGAATGTAAGAGAGGCCTTGAAAATTGGGGAGCAGACTGGAGATGAAGAAATAATGGGCTGGGCTTGCCAGCTTCTTGCCAGAGCCGAGCTGACTCCGGATGAACGTGAAATGGAGCGGTACGCTGCGGCCTCTCTCGATCATTTTCACAAGAGCGGTAATATCTTAAGAGAAGTGGCAGAGGGAAACTGGGTGGCTGACGGGTTCAGGGAAGTGGGGCAATATGAAAAGACATTTGACCTGCAAAAAAGATTGTTAGACCTGCTCAAATCCGATTCAAGCCTGGAATTTGCGTGGGGCCATTTGCAGGCTAAGATTTGGGGCAATTGGGATCTTTCCGAGCTTTACTCAGTTATCGGCGACTACGAAACGGCACTTACTTACATGCGGATCTGTAATGAATTGGATAAAGACGGATTTCTTCTCGACATCTCAGGCATTTTCTATAATATGGGCAAATATGATTCGGCGCTGATCTACTGGACCCGTATGCGCAACGGACCCGACTGGAACAACCCGCAACACTGGAAACCTGGTAAATTGCTTGCGATGGGCGGACTGGCCAGCATCTATATTGCTACAAAACGATACGATAGCGCATTCAAAATCCTAAATCCAAACCTTATCTATTTTGATTCACTGTCGAAATACGCCACCGCAAATTGGAAGCATGTCGGGGGTTATGGCAAGATGACCTGTTCTGAATCACTTGCAAAGGCCTATAGCGAGCAGGGACTTTTTAAAACGGCACTGGCTTATGCCCGGCAAGCCATAGATTTTGCCATAAAAGACTCCAGGATTGTGAACGTTATGGGCACTTATCTTCAATTGTCGACTATCTTCCACGGTCTCGGGAACAACGACAGCGCATACGATTACCTTGTCAAATATCACGCGATCAAAGATTCCATCGAAAACAAGCAGGCAATTTTACGTCTTTACAATGCCAAAAAGGACGCTGAAACACAAAAAAAACAGGACCAGATCTTGCTGCTCGATAAGGACAACAAATTAAAGAGCCAGCAGCTAAAGGAAAATGCGCAGCAGAGAAACATCCTGCTGATCCTGGTTGCAGCGTTGTTTTTAACGGGCGCCTTGCTCTACAGGAGCATTGCGCTCAAGCGAAAAAATGAAAGGCTCAAACTGGAAAACCAGTTAGCCATCTTGAAACTCGAGAGCGAGAAAAAACAAGCAGAGTTAAAGAGGCAGGCAACTGAGCTCCAATTGCAGGCGCTGCGCGTCCAGATGAACCCACATTTCATTTTTAACAGCCTGAGCTCGATCAACTGGTTCATCATGGAGAACGACAGGGAAATGGCCTCTGACTATCTTACCCGATTTTCAAAGCTGATGCGGATGGTGCTGAATGCGCAGAAGCCCATGATCCCACTGGAGGATGAATTAAAAATGCTGGAACTATATATCGATTTGGAAAGGCTCCGGTTTAATCAGGTCTTCGACTACAGTCTCACGTTTACCAACGCCGTCGATTCCGGAACCATTTCGATTCCACCAATGCTATTGCAGCCTTTTTGCGAAAACGCGATATGGCATGGGTTGATGAACAAAGAAGGCAAAGGCCACTTGGCGATCAATATTTGCTCTGAAGAAAATACGCTAAAATGCACAATCACTGATGACGGCGTGGGAAGAAGACAGGCTGCAATATTTAAGAGCAAGTCGTTGAGAAGGGAAAGATCCATGGGCCTGGAGATCACCAGGGAAAGGCTTGCTTTGTTTAGCCAGGAACACCAAGCAGAAGCCGGTTTCAGAATTGAGGACATTGAAGACGAAAACGGCACAGGTAAGGGGACACGTGTGATCCTGACAATTGCATACAAAGCCGATATCGAAAAAGTCGCCTAAACCCACTGACATGCTAACTGCAATTATCGTCGACGATGAAATCCACTGCTGCAGGACACTGGAGACGCTCTTGAAAAAAGAATGCCCCGCTGTCAATGTCCTCGCTTCCTGCAACAGCGCCGAAGAAGGGCTCAGGTCTATTCACGCATCGAACCCTGATCTCGTATTTCTTGACGTGGAAATGCCCCGGATGAATGGTTTCCAAATGCTGGGACAACTTCAGACGATCGATTTTCATCTCATATTTGTCACCAGCTATGACGCCTACGCTCTGAAAGCCATTCGATTTAGCGCCATTGACTACCTGCTAAAGCCGGTCGAACGGGATGAGTTAAAATTGGCTGTAGAAAAAGTCATTTTGCGGATGCAGGCACCTTCACGTGCTCAATTGGATATTATTTTGGAAAAGCTTAAGCAACCTGTGAGCCCTGCCAACAAAATCGCATTACCGACGATGGAGGGTTTGCAGATGGTTGCTGTGGAATCGATCATTCACTGTGAAGCCGAGGATAACTACACTACCCTGTACCTGAAGAACAAAAAAAAGGTTGTTGTCTCTTCCACGCTCAAAGTCATTGAAGAGCTCCTCGAAGATCATTGTTTCATACGCATACACCGTTCGTTCCTTGTCAACATCAATGAGATTGAAAAATATGTCAAAACCGATGGCGGTTTTGTTGTCATGAGCGATGGCGTCCAAGTTTACGTTTCGCGAAACAAAAAGGAAGAATTAATCAGGAGACTTTTGCCTGCAAAGGAAAATTGAGCCCGAACCGGCACCCGCCTTCTCTCAATGGACTCAACTTCCCGCAAGTCCTTAATGCATTTCGCTCATTATTGCTGCGAACCGTTGCCCGCCCAATCTAGATTTACCTCCTTAATTAATTGCTGTATGAAAAAAATGGCAACTGCCTTCATCATTTGTTTGCTGCTGGCTAACTCGTCGTTCTCCCAGGTGAAGATCACAGGCCGTGTCCATTCGACCGAAGGGGTGCCGCTTGCCCGTGCTTCCGTTCTCCTTCTCAATCCGCGCGACTCGACGCTCATAAAGGGTGTCGTCACTGACCAGTCGGGAGTCTTTGGTTTTGACAATATATTGCCCGGTACTTATTTGATTTCTGCGAGCTATGCAGGCTTTGACCCAGTATACCTTCTGCCGGTCGAGGTTTCGGCCGACAAAAACTTAATTGATGTTGGCGTGATTAGTTTAAGCCCTACCAGTGAACTCGCTACGGTAACAGTCAGCGCAAAAAAGCCTCTATACGAGGTAAAAATTGACAGGATGGTGATTAATGTTGCGACTGCCATAAACTTCACAGGCATTTCGGTGCTGGATGTCCTACAGCGCTCGCCTGGCGTGGTCGTCAACAGGATAAACAATTCATTGGCGATTAACGGCAAGGACGGCGTGATCATCATGATCAACGGGAAAAGAAATTACATGGATATGGCGGCCATCCTGGAAATGCTGGCAGCCATGCCTTCCGGAAGCATAGAGAAAATCGAGATCATCACGACGCCTCCCGCCAAATTCGATGCTGAGGGAAATGCGGGAATCATCAATATCGTGCTCAAAACAAATGACCAATTCGGTACCAATGGATCTTATACACTTACTACTGGATATAACACGGGCTCGCGCAATGCTGTCAGTATGAATATAAATCACAGGCAGGGCAAAATAAACCTGTACGGCAACTATTCATTTTCGGATGCGCATTTGGAGCAGCGCTGGAACATCTATCATGCGGTGTACAACGCCGGCAACTTTAATGAAAACTATTCTGCCGATGATCGTCACGGTAACATGTTGTTTAACAATATTCGCGCTGGCCTGGACTACGAGGTGAATAATAAAACGGTCGTCGGTGTTCTATTTACGGGCAATTACCGCAAGTGGACCATGACGTCGAACAATAACGCGCAGCTTTTGGTAAATGGTGTGAAGGACACCGCACTCACCATTCTAAACACTGAGCTGCATACGACTTTGTATGGCGGGGCAAACCTGAACTTTCAACATACATTTAAACACGAAGAGAAAATTACATTCAATGCGGATTACCTCTACTACAGCGACAAGAATCCAAACAGCTACCTGAATAACTACAACGACGCCAAGGGAAATTTCCTATATAGCGAAAATGTACGCAGCAGCAAGAACACGCCATTGAGATTTGTGATTTTGGCGGCGGATTTTTCAAAGAAAATGCTGAAAAATACAGATATGGAGTCCGGGATTAAGCTTACGAATTCAGATATGACCAATGATATTTCCGTGTCGAATTTCTTGCAACCCAATTGGATTGTCGACACATCTCTTTCGGGCATTCATATGGAAAAGGAGACGATCGCGGCGGCTTACTCGACATTTACTGTCAAGTTTTCGGAAAAAAATTCTATGAAGGCAGGACTTAGGTATGAATACACGCACACCAATCTCAGTTCTCCGTCTGAGCCCGATTTGGTTAACAGGAAATATGGGAGCTTTTTCCCAAGCTTTTACTTCCTCCATTCGTTCAAAGAAGGCAGTTCAATCAATTTGACTTACAGCAGGCGAATTTACAGGCCAAGCTTCAGCGACCTGGCTCCCTGGGTGATTTTTCTTGATCCCAAAACTTTTCAAACCGGCAATCCTTTTTTACAGCCATCATTCACCGATGCCGTTGGTCTTTCCTATACTTTGAAAAATTATATCGCTTCGTTGTCTTACAGTTATTACAGCCCGAGTATGATCAACCAGCCAAAACTGGATTCGACGACCAATAAATTAGTGACTTCGACTCAAAATTCGAAGAATGCCCGGTATGCATCGCTCGACCTTACCCTGCCTTTTACACTTGCCAGGTGGTGGAATATGCAAAATACGCTCAGCTTTAACTGGCGAGAGGCAAATGCCTTTTACCTGAGCCCGGTCACGACGAGAGGTACTGGCTATTATTTCAATACGGTCCAGAGTTTTATTTTGCCGAAGGATTTTTCGGTTAGCATCTCCGGCTACTATAACTCTGCCTCCGGTTGGGGCCTGTATACATTCAAAGGAGTGGGTTCATTTGACGCCGGGATGCAAAAAAAGTTCGGAAAGAAAAGATCAACGCTCACTTTCAACGTGACCAATATTTTGAACAACGACAAAACCATTATGAGCGCTGCAATCCCGTCGCAAAATCTGTTGCTAACCGAAAGATTTCTTTATGACCGCACGGGTGTTTCGGTTTCCTTTACGCACAATTTCGGAATTGATAAAGTAAAGGGCAAAAGGGAAAGGGCCACCGGCGATGAGGATGAAAAGTCAAGAGGGTACTAAATTTATTCGTCGATTTCTCGGGCGATTGCGATAGAGACACCGGATGTTCAACTATGTTACTGAGGATAAATTCGGGCTCAATATCCCGAATTCCTAACGAAATTTGCGGGATGAATCGCCGGGATTTATTTTACCAGCATATAGCGCAGACTTCGTCGTCCCCGATAGGTCTCGAAATATCCCTTGCGGAAGGTACCTGCATTTACGACGCGGGGGGTCGGAAATATATCGACCTGATTGGCGGAATCAGCGTATGCAATGTAGGCCATCGTCATCCAGAAGTTGTCGAAGCCATAAAAAGACAGGCGGATCAATATCTTCACGTTCTCGTTTATGGCGAACTCATCCAGTCTCCGCAGGTGGATTACGCGACGAAACTTGCCGAATGTCTTCCTTCCCCGCTAAATTCAGTTTATTTCACCAACTCGGGTGCCGAGGCGGTAGAAGGCGCTATGAAGCTGGCCAAACGTTTCACCAACCGCACAAACATTCTTGCTTTCAATGAATCCTACCACGGATCGACGCAGGGAGCACTCAGCATCATGGGCGACGAATACTGGCGAAACGCTTATCGTCCCCTGCTGCCCGGAATTATTCATGCTGAGCATAATGCGGACGCGAGCCTTGAACTGGTCACGGAAAGCGTGGCGGCGGTATTCGCAGAGACTGTCCAGGCAGAGCGTGGCGTATTTGCTGCAAGTTCGCCCTGGCTCAAGGCACTGCGCAAACGATGTGATGAAATGGAAGCGCTGCTCATCATCGACGAAGTGCAGACTGGGTTTGGCCGAACGGGTTCGGTATGGAACTTTGAACAGCACGGATTCGTTCCCGATATATTATTGCTGGGTAAAGCACTGGGCGGAGGACTGCCGCTTGGCGCATTTATCGCCGACAGGAAAATCATGCTGAGCCTGTCCGAGAATCCGGCGCTTGGGCATATTACTACCTTCGGAGGACATCCGCTCAGTTGTGCTGCGGGCTTGGCGGCGTTTGAAGTACTGCTTCGAGAAAAATATCATGACCAGGTTGAAGCAAAATCTCATCTTTTCCGCAGCCTTCTTGTGCACCCGGCGATTCGCGCCCTGCGTTCGTCAGGTCTGCTAATGGCGCTGGAATTTGACAGCTTTGAAATCAATAAAAAAATTATTGATGCCATGTTGCGAAACGGTGTATTGACCGACTGGTTTTTGTTCGCTCCCCACTGCATGCGCCTCGCGCCTCCGCTAACGATCTCTGATGATGAAATTCGCGCAGCATGCGCAGTCATGCTTGACGCGATCGCACATCTTTGAATCACCCGCCATCAAACCTTGATCACCCTGTACACCAGGGCAGCGATGAGTCCACCTATAATGGGCCCGACAATGGGCACCAGTGCATATCGCCAGTCACTGTCTCTTTTTTTGCCAAGTGGTAAAACGGCATGCATGATCCGTGGTCCCAGGTCACGGGCGGGATTAATTGCATATCCCGTCGGACCTCCAAGCGACAGGCCTATTGCGAGCACTAGAAAGGCAACGGGAAGAGCCCCGATCGCGCCAAGTCCCATCTTCCCTTCCGTTTCATTCAGGCGAATGGTTGGGGCCGCAATGTAAAGCACGGCAAATACGAGAACAAAGGTGCCGACCAGTTCTGTAACGACATTGTTTAGCGGGCTTCGAATGGCAGGCCCCGTCGCAAAAACCGCAAGTTTTAAGTTGACGTCATCGGTCTGCGTAAAATGTTGTCGGTAAGTGAGCCAAACCAGAATAGCGCCAGCCATGGCGCCACCCAGTTGCGCGGCAAGATAACCGACGACCAACCCCCAATCAAAGGTTCCTGCAGCAGCGAGCGCAATGGTAACTGCACTGTTTAGATGAGCGCCGCTATAAGGTGCGGAAACAAACACGCCAACATATACCGCCATCGCCCATCCGAAGGTAATGACGATCCATCCGCCGTTGTTTCCTTTTGATTTGTTCAGGAGAACATTGGCGACCACTCCATTCCCCAGAAGGACGAGTAGCATTGTTCCAATAAATTCAGCCATCAGTGGATTCATATGAATTGTTTTAAGGTTGTTTGAAGACTATCACGATGACGCCGAGGCGGCAATATTGCGCGGCAAATAGTTTATGGCGATCCTGTTGAATTCTTCCACCTCTTTTTTGACCCATTCACTGTCATATCCTCGTTGTTTGGCGATTAGGCTTGCGACGGTTTCAGCCGAATCGATCGCTGCCTGCGCATCAAGCAACAGGGCTCGTGTGCGTCTTGCCAGCGCATCGTCCACGGTCATGCACATTTCTTCCATTACAGAAAAAACGACTTCAGCCCTGACATACGGAAGCCTGGGATGTATCAGCTCGCCCAATGTCGGGTCCGCCTTTATCAAAGAACGAATTTCTTCATCATCGGATCCAAAATAATAAAGGGGCGCCGTGAAATCAAGTGTTTCCTGTGCGCCATGAATCTTAAGCGATGTAGTCAGGCACGCAGATTCCGGCAGGCCTGATTTTTCGGCGGCCATGTCGACAACGTCCTGCGCCATGCGGCGATAAGTAGTCCACTTCCCCCCGGTAATGGTAAACAGGCCCGACGAGGAAATCGTGATCAAGTGATCCCTTGACAGCTCAGCGGTTTTCTTGCCACTGGATTTTACCAGCGGACGCAGACCCGCGAACACACTCCTGATATCCTTAACCGCGGGTATCTTGGTGAGATATTTCCCGATCTGTTGAATGATAAAGCTGATTTCATCTTCCATCGCGACCGGTTCCGGTGAAGGTTGGTCAATCGGTGTATCCGTAGTTCCGATGATGATCTTATTATGCCAGGGAACTGCAAAAAGCACCCTGCCATCGTCCGTATGCGGAACCATGATCGCGGATTCACCCGGCAAAAATTCCTTGTCCAATACGATATGAACACCTTGACTTGGCGTGATTATCGGTTCGCTTGATGCGTCGTCCATCCTCAGGACTGCATCTGTAAAAACCCCCGTGGCATTGATCACTACGCGCGCGCGAACCAGGTGATCGCGGCTGTTGATGGTATCGCGGGCGTGAACGCCGGTAATTCTTCCTCCGCCTTTATCAAGACCTGTTACTGCACAGTAATTGATAAGCGTTCCACCTTTATCGACCGCAGTGAGCGCAAGACTGATCGCAAGCCGCGCGTCATCAAATTGCCCGTCATGGTAAAGCACCCCACCTTTCAATCCGTCCGCGTCAAGGGTAGGCGCCCGCTGCAGCGTTTCTTCCTTATTCAAGAACTGTGAAGGACCCAGACCGAGGCTCCCGCTCATCCAGTCATAAATCTTGAGACCGATCCCATAGAAAGGGCCTTCCCACCATTTATAATTCGGAACCACAAAGGATTGATTTTTGACCAGGTGAGGCGCATTTCTTTTCAATATCCCGCGCTCATGCAACGCTTCGACAACCAGCTTTATATTTCCCTGCTGGAGATAGCGCACACCACCGTGAACCAATTTCGTCGAGCGTGACGAAGTTCCCTTGGCAAAATCGTACTGCTCCAGCAGAATGGTTTTATATCCGCGCGAAGCCGCGTCAACCGCCGCACCAAGCCCGGTCGCACCGCCGCCAATGATGCATATGTCCCATTCACCCTTGTGCGACTCCAATTGTGCGATCATCTGACTTCGCTCCATATTAGCTGGTGGTTTTTTTCGTGATCGAATTGGCTATTATTTGGCGTTTGCCCATGCGATCGTAGCTTCCACTGCCCTGTTCCAACCTGACAACAGCCCAGCGGCTTCTTCTTCTTTCATTCCAGGCTCGAATCGCATGTCGGCCTGCCATTGTCGCTGTATCTCCTCAGTACTTTTCCAGAACCCGACGGCGAGACCGGCAAGATAAGCCGCACCCAACGCTGTCGTCTCAACGATCGTAGGCCTGACGACCGGTACCTGCAAAATATCCGATTGAAACTGCATGAGCAAATTATTCGCCGTCGCGCCCCCGTCAACGCGAAGCTCGCTGATGTGTATTCCGGAATCCGCTTCCATGGCGCGGAGCACATCATTGGTCTGGTACGCGATGCTTTCCAGGGAAGCACGAGCAACATGCGCGTCGGTTGTTCCCCGGGTCATGCCGAAGAGTGCTCCCCGGGCATATTGATTCCAGTAAGGCGCGCCAAGACCGGCAAAGGCAGGCACCATATAGACTCCGCCCGTATCAGCGACTTCGCCGGCTAGCTTTTCAACCTCAGACGAGGCGTGAATAAAATGCAGGCCGTCGCGCAGCCACTGGACAACGGCCCCGGCAATGAAAATGCTCCCTTCCAGCGCATATTCGATTGTACCGTCTACTTGCCAGGCGATGGTCGTCAGCAAATTATTGCTAGAGGCAAATGCCTTCGTTCCGGTGTTCATCAACATGAAACAACCCGTACCATAGGTATTCTTTACCATTCCCGCCTGCGTACATTGCTGTCCAAACAAAGCTGCTTGCTGGTCTCCGGCGATACCTGCGATCGGAATTGAAGTGGTTGGCGCGATCGTTTCGCTCATGCCATAGATTTCGCTGGAAGGTCTTACCTCAGGCAGGATCGATGGCGGTATGTCAAATATCGCGAGCAATTCATCATCCCATCTTGCACTATGGATATCCAAAAGCATCGTTCTTGAAGCATTCGTCACATCGGAAATGTGCAGCTTTCCGCCGCTAAGTTTCCAGACCAGCCAACTGTCGATTGTACCAAAAGCGAGCTCGCCGTTCTCGGCCTTTGTTCTCGCGCCAGGGACATGGTCAATGATCCATTTGAGCTTGGTAGCTGAAAAATAGGCATCGATGACCAAGCCGGTTTTATCCTGGATTTTTTTTGCCAGTCCACGTGCTTTAAGCTCGTCACAATATTCCGCGGTCCTGCGGTCCTGCCAGACAATAGCATTATGAATTGGATTCCCCGTGGCGCGATCCCAGACCACGGTGGTTTCGCGTTGGTTTGTGATCCCGATCGCTGCGATTTGCCGCGGCATCACATTTTTCTTCGCCAGCACCTCGGCCAGCACACCGTATTGGGAAGACCAGATCTCTTCTGCATCATGCTCCACCCAACCGGGTTTAGGATAGAACTGGGTAAATTCTTTTTGAGCGACGCCGGCGATATTTCCAGAATGATCAAAAAGAATCGCCCTTGAACTGGTCGTACCCTGATCCAGTGCTAGAATATATTGTCCTGGCATGCAATCGTTTTTAGAAATAGGAAAGTAAATTATGAAAATAAAATTGAAGGGCTGCCTGTCAAAAATTAATTTTCAGAAATGCTTTGAATTGACGGAAAATCTAATTTACTTTGTAATTCAAAGTACTTTTTATGCGTAGCAAGGAAGAATCGCTCGATGCACTGCAGGACATTCGCAAAATGATGGAGCGGTCCTCGCGTTTTATCAGCCTGAGCGGCTGGAGCGGAATATCGGCGGGTATCTGCGCGCTCTTGGGAGCCTGGTTTGGATATGGCGTGCTGGCTCGCACGGGCGGCGAAAGCGTTTCCGCAAGCTCGCGCACTTCTCAAGTTGGCCTGTCTTCGATGGGGGAAATCCAGCAACTTTTGCTGATAGGAAGGTTGACCTTTGCCGCTGCTGCCGTATCAGCTTTTATATTTACTTATATACGCAGCAAAAAAAACGCGATCCCTATGTGGGGACTCACGGCTAAACGACTGCTCATTAACACGATGGTTCCCATGATCGTTGGCGGTCTCGTCATTCTTAGAATGATGCAGACAGGCTATTATGACCTCGTCGGATCCTGCAGCCTGGTTTTTTATGGCCTGGCATTAGTCAACGCGTCCAAATATACCCTCAATGAAATCCGCTACCTGGGTTATGCTGAACTTGCCCTGGGCCTGATCGACCTTTGGCAGCGGGGTTATGGGCTACTGTTCTGGGCATTGGGATTTGGGGTACTTCACATCATATACGGAACCATGATGTGGTGGAAATATGAGCGCGTTCAAAGCAAATAGATAAGCGAGAATGAAGAATCCGATTGATAATCTGAATAAAGTATTTGACAGTCGTATCCGTTTGGGCGTAATGAGCGTGTTACTGGTTAACGAAGAGATTAACTTTAATGACCTCAAGGACCTACTTCAGCTCACCGACGGGAACCTCGCGTCACATCTGTCGCACCTTGAAGAGAATGGCTTTATCAAGGTCCGGAAAGGATTCATAGGCAGGAAGACAAATACAACCTATTCGATCACAAAAGCAGGTGAAAAAGCATTCAAGGACCATCTGGCCGGGCTGGAGAATATGATTAAAAGCATAAAATAACTATTTTTTTCTTCAATTACTTTGTAATTCAAAGTACTTTTTAATATGAATGGGAAAGCGCGATATACCTTGATTTTTTGTTTTATCTGGGTTTTTGCCAGCCTGATCAACGGCGTCCTGCTCATGATGTCGATCATTTGTTTTGGCGGCGCGGGCCTCTGGTGGTTGGCACTGCTCGTGTTAACTTCCATCATGTCATTTTTTTGCTCGGCGCCTTTCGTATTCGTTTCATGGGTCATTGGTTTGGCCCTTTACCGCAGGGGAAAAAGGGGACGCGAGTTATATCTGGAGGTATTAAGTATTTCATTTTATGCCGGGCTGATTGCGGCTTTTTCATCAAAGCTGATATTCGACAATTTTTGGAAGCCGGTATGGCCGTCAGCGGCTCTCTCGATCATAACCGCATCCGTAGGATCCGTCATCATTCTTCGCAAACAATTACAGTCAATCGTATAATCATGAAAAAAGAATTCTTAAAAGCAATGCTGGTCTTGACAGGAGGCGCCCTGTTTAACCTTGTCTTTTGGCAGGAGAAACTGGCGGTAAACCTTCTCATATTTGATGCCTTTATACTGGCATCGATATTTTGTCTCTACCCGTTTTCGCTGTCAAACCGGAGCGTAGGATGGCTCATGCTGGGGCATTTGATTACGCTGTCTGCAGTAATTATTCATAATACTGAGCTAAGCAAGCTGGCTTGTGCAACGACCCTGATGCTAATTATCGCCTTCGTCCAATATGAACATCGCTCAGTCTGGTATGCAGTCGCGTCTGCACTGGCAAACTACATTTTGATGATCCCGTCATTTTTTAAATGCCTTTCTTCTGTGCCGGCAAACCCAATCCAATTTTATGTTGTCAGGAAATTAATCCGCCTTGCCATCATACCGGCGGGGATGACAGTTGTTTTTTATCTGATCTATTCGAGTTCAAACGATGTATTCCAGGCGATCATGGGTGATGCGGAAAGAGCGATTCAGCAATTTTTCGACAAGATTCTCGACTGGTTTGCCTGGCAGCGCGTTGGTTTCTGGCTCCTTGGTTTTTTCATCACCGGCGGTCTTCTACTCCAGACCGGCTATCTCTGGTTTTCAAAGAGAGACATGGTCCACAAGGATCAGCTGGTACGCCGGAAACATAATTTCAAAAGATGGAAGGCGAGCGCGGTCAGTGACCTGCTGTCGCTGATTATGGGGCGCTTTGCGTGGAATAACCTTGCCCTCAAAAGTGAAAATTCAGTCGGGCTGCTCAGTTTAGTGCTGCTCAACGCCCTCCTGCTCGTCGTCAACGCCATCGATATCATCTACGTTTGGTTTGGCCATGCATACCGTTACAGCATGAACCTGACGGACTATGTTCATGAAGGAACCTGGACGCTGATCTTTTCGATTGTGCTTGCTATGTCTATCCTGCTATTTTTCTTCCGCGGAAACCTCAACTTCTATCAAAAAAACAAATGGCTGCGCTATGGAGCCTATGGCTGGATCCTCCAAAATACCATTTTGGTAATCTCGGTCACGCTTCGTGACCTGTATTATATCCGTCACATGGGACTCGCCTACAAGCGAATTGGCGTACTGTTTTTTCTTTTTATGGTATTGTCGGGACTGCTGACTGCATTTCTAAAAATATCGAAACCCAAAACAACCTATTACCTGCTGCGCGTCAATGCATGGGTGGGGGTCGCTTTGTTTGTTCTGGCATCCTGCGTTCACTGGGATGAGCTGATTGCCGGGTATAATCTCAACAACTTGAGGTCCATCCCCCTTGACGCCGAATTCCTGCTTTCGCTGTCCGATAAAAGCCTTCCGGTCATTGAGAAAAACAAGGAAGTCTTGTCGTCAGAAAGCCGCCAGGTATTATTCATGCGCGAAAAGCAATTTTTTAATGAACAAAAAAACTATTCATGGCTTTCCTGGAATTACGCTGACTCTTATGTGAAAAACAAATTGGGCGAGCTGTCGGGAAAGCATGCAGGTGGCAAAAATTAAATCATCAAAAAAATAGAATATGCAAACAGCCGCTATCAGTAATTATCTCGGGGGTGCCGGCATCATCACGGTGTTATGCCTTCTGATCTACGCTGCAGTGCAACAGGAGTATCGACGGGGAGCCAATGACCCCCAGGTTATGCTCGCCTCAGCAATTAAGGACCGTCTCGAGCACGCGCAACCAATCGATGAGCTCTTTCCAAAGGACACCATTGATCTATCCCGAAGCACAGAAGTGTTTGTGACCCTGTATGACAGCAGGCAGAACCCATTGCGTACATCGGGGTTTCTTGACGGCAAATACCCCGAATTTCCCGCCGGCGTCCTCGAATCCGTCAGCAGGGAAGGAGAGGACAGAATATCATGGCAGCCTCGGGGCGGCGTTCGGATGGCCATGGTGATCTTACGTGTCCGGCATCCATCCATCGTGTATGTGGCGGTGGGCCGGTCGCTCAGGGAAGTAGAAACACGAGAGGGCGACCTGCTTTTCATGGTTTTTGTCGGGTGGATCGCCTGCATGGGTTTGCTGGCAATCCTTGTTTCGATCCAAATTATTTCAAAAAGAATTGCTTATGACTAAGGCCCTGGCCAGTGCAAGAAGATGGCTTTTGTTTTTTGTTGTCATGCTGCTGCTAAGCGGCCTCACTGCCATCCCCGTCGAAATGGAACTCGAACTGATTCAAAAATTTGTGCCGAGAGAAAATGACTTCGGGTCGTGGGTTAATAAAGTTCTTTACGGTATTATCACTACCGAGGGCAACTATCCGTGGTTGTTCTATGGATACGATTGGCTCGCCTTTGCTCACATCATACTAGCGATATTATTTGCCGGTGCGATAAAAGACCCGGCGAAGAACAGATGGATAATCGATTTCGGAATAATCACCTGTCTGATGGTCGTACCATTTGCCTTGATCGCCGGGAATTACCGGGGAATACCATGGGGCTGGCGATGGATCGATTGCAGTTTCGGTTTATTCGGTATCATACCGCTTTTGATAATTAAAAAAAGAATTTGTGCGCTCGAGCGTGGAATATTCGCGGATGAAGGGTCTGAGACTGAATTGAAATTCGTGTCTTGAACCAGGAGAAAATTTCGATTCGTCAACGTGTGAGAAGCATCGGCTTTGCTTTTTCGGGCATAAAAATGTTTTTTATTTCTCCAATGTGTATCAGATCCGTACGGGTTTTTGTATCGATTACGAACACGGGGTCGGGAATGGCCATACTACGCCATTGTAAATCATACTTGTGTAAACCGGCATAGCCTTTGAAAACCACCAGTAATCACATCAGGCAGCTTCAAAGGAAAAATATTGTTAACCTATATCACACGTTTTTATGCTGCTCAATTATTTAAAGACCGCATTCCGGAATCTGGTTCGTTACAAGTTTTACGCGATAGTAAACATCATTGGCCTGGGTTTCGGTGTCGCCGTAATGGTCTGGGCGTTTCAGAACTATCGCTATTCGTTCAGTTTTGATAAGTTTCACCCGGATATAGACCATGTTTATCGTGCGGTAACGCTTCGCCAAGGGGCCGACGGCTTGCAGGGGAGTTTTCCCATGCCCGCAGCCGTTCTCGCGAAAACAGACTTGCCGGGAATTACCGAAACAAACCGGCTTGACATACATTGGGTCAATATTCAGTCGCCCCAAAAGGAAACATTCTTCGATGACGGGATCTTCACAGATCCGTCCTTTTTCCGCCTGTTTAATTTCCCCTTTGAAAAAGGGAATTCCGATATTAGCGACCCCAGCACTGTGGTCATTACGGCGCGGATGGCCACCAAATATTTCGGGCACAGCGACCCGATTGGCAGGACGCTTTTGTTTTATGCAAATGAACACTGGGCAGTTCCACTTCGCGTATCTGGTGTGGTTAAAGATCCCCCGATGAACTCGTCCATCCAGTTCAATTTCGTAACTGCTTTTGGCAACCTGGTTGGAGAAAATGGAAAAAAAATCCGGGACGACGACTGGAGCCACTTCCTTAACGGCGCCGCATATTTTAAGATACCTGATGCAAAGGATGTTCCCTTGGTCGAGGTTGCACTGGCGAAGTATATTCCCATTCAGAACAAGAATAGAGAAGACTGGAAGGTGATAGGGTTTAAGTTAATTTCACTGCGTGAAAATGCGGCGATGAGCAAGATGATCCAGTCGAACCCACCGTTGTTTGAAAGACCCTCGGATCCGGCCGTCTATGGACCAATTGTTACTGCACTGCTTATTTTTCTTTGCACCTGCTTGAATTTTTCTAACACCACTGTCGCCCGGTCGAATGCCAGGCTCAGAGAGATCGGGATGCGAAAAGTCCTTGGCAGTTCAAGAAAACTCCTGGTGATGCAAATGTTGCTGGAGTCGGCAATTCTGGTAACGGCCGCGATCTTACTTTCGATCCTGATCAACAATGCGTGGCTGCCTGCCTTCAACCGGATGTTCGTGTACGTCGATCTGCATGCCCACTATTTCCACGATCCATTACTCCTGGTGTTCATGGCGGTCATGTTGGTGTTTACCTCACTGCTCGCGGGGGCTTACCCTGCATTATATATCAGCCGGTTCAAACCAGCGGCCATCTTCCAGGGGAATATCAAATTTGGTGGCAACAACCTTTTCTCGCGCGTGATGCTCGGTTTACAAATCACCATATCCATCATCACGCTAATTGGCGGACTGGCTTTCGCCGCAAACGGGAAATTCCAGCGGGAATTCGACTACGGCTATAATATTAAAAATTCGATGGGCATTTTCATGAAGAACACAGACGAGTTTACTGCCATGAAAAATGAAATGGCAAAATTGCCCCAAATCACCGGATTGGCTGGTACAGTCAACATGATCGGGTTTGCGCGTCGCTACGCGGTGAGCCAGGTGCAGGGCGTAAAAAAGGAGACCATGTTGCTGGACGTCGGAGCGAATTACACACGACTGATGAATCTCAAAATCGTTGCTGGGCGTGAATTCGGAGATTCGCTTCGGGGCGATGTCAACCGCGCTGTCCTCGTGACAGAAAAGTATGTGGCACTTTTTGGCTTGACGCCAGAAAAAGCCATTGGCAAGACCGTTCGCATCGACACAAGCGACTGTATGATTGTCGGGGTCCTGAAAGATTTTCATCCGCTGACCT
>JAJPJP010000090.1 GCA_021324175.1 Chitinophagia bacterium | reverse complement strand
TAATCACCATCTTAAAGAAAGGAATGGGGAGAATGCCCTCATTTGAATATTTGACTGAATCCCAGCGGGATGCCATCGTCAGTTTATTATTAGATCAGCAATCAAACGATAAGGCGAGAGCCGCAAAAAGCGCAAAGGAACCCGTTCCTTTATCATCAGGGAAACCCGAGAAAAATGATTTTCCTTATGTTCCGGAATATGTTGCAAAGGTTTGGCAAAAACTTACAGACAAAGACGGCTATCCGGGCATAAAACCGCCATGGGGAACATTGAATGCGATCAATCTCAATACCGGCGATTATTTGTGGCGTGTTCCGCTGGGCGAATATCCGGAGCTCACCAGGAAGGGTATACCAATTACAGGTACTGAAAGTTACGGTGGCCCTTTGGTAACCGCGGGCGGACTGGTGTTCATTGCAGGAACAAGAGACGCGCGAATCCGGGCATTTGACAAGAAGACGGGTAAAGTTGTTTGGGAATACCAGCTTCCTGCCGGAGGATTCGCTACGCCAATTACCTATATGGTTGACGGTAAACAATACGTAGCTATAGCAGCCGGGGGAGGGCGTGGTTTAAAGACGAGCGGAACTTATGTTGCTTTTGAATTGACCAACAAAAAAGATTGACTGCTGCAATCGCTTTCGCACCGATTATTTATTTCTCGTTATACAGGAGCATGGCCAAACGACTTCCGATTTCTTATTTTTATTATTCCGCTTTATTGCTGATTCTTGCTTTTTCCTATACAACACTCGCACACGAGAACCAAATAAGCGGCTGGTTAATGATGGGTTCTCTGATATCATTAGCTATTGCATTTCGAAGCTCAATGCGCTTACGCGGTTTTTCTTATACAATTTTGATTCTTGCTGCGGCGAGCGTGGCCATGTACTATCCTCAATATTTTTTGCATATAGGTAGTTTAAAGTTCTCACGCTTGATATTGCCGTTTCTTCAAATCATCATGTTCGGTATGGGAACGGAATTGAGCATAAAAGACTTCAAAGAAATACTAAGAATGCCAAGGGGAATATTCGTGGGTGTCATTTGTCACTACACCATCATGCCTACAATTGGTTTTATTTTAGCGAACATTTTTAAATTCCCCAATGAAATAGCGGCGGGGATTATCCTTGTAGGGTGTTCCCCAAGCGGACTGGCTTCAAATGTCATGTCATACCTTGCCAAAGCAAATCTCGCCTTATCAATTTCGATAACGACCATCTCCACCTTGCTTGCTCCTTTATTGACACCTTTGCTCATGAAGCTCATTGCAGGTCAGCTTGTAACTATTCATTTTTGGACTATGTTTTGGGACATTACCAAAATTGTGATTATACCGATCGCGGCCGGTTTATTATTTCATTATGTCGTACGCGGACGCCTGCAATGGTTGGACAAAGCCATGCCATTGATTTCCATGATAGGCATAGGATTGATAATTGTTGTGATCACTGCAGCAGGAAGGGATAGTCTCATGAAAGTCGGTCTTTTGCTCATAGTTGCCATTTTCATTCAGAATATTGCCGGCTATGCATTAGGTTATTGTTCAGCCCATTTGCTGAGATTGCCGGAAAAAGATTGCCGGACTATCGCCCTGGAAGTAGGTATGCAGAATGCCGGTCTTGCCTCAGGAATTGCACTGACCATGGGAAAGCTCGCAACAATTGGGCTTGCTCCTGCGATATTCGGGCCGGTGATGAATATTTCAGGCTCTTCACTCGCAACCTGGTGGCATGGAAAATCATCAAACGGGAAAAGAGAATTTACTCCACTATGAAATTTCACATTCGGGAGAGCGTTATGAAAAAGTCCTGAAATCCCCGTGCCGTTATCTTGGTTTGCGGAAAACATACAACTTACTACCGACTATGACGGAAATTTTATGCTTGAGCAGTTCGGAGTTTCGGGCACTTGTCCTTTTTTCTATTTTTTTATCATTCCTTGATAAGTCCGCAAATCTTTTTCCAAAGCTTCTTTAAAAGAGCCTTCCGCCATTTCTATCGCAGGTTTTAATATAGCCACGGCCTTTTCTGGTTTCCCCGTCAATGCGTATCCTCTGGCTAGAAGGGCCAAATGGCCGGGTGACCGCGATGCGGTTGACTCAACCCCTTTGATCGCAGCATCCATCCCGAGTTTAAGCAATTCCGGGGTGCGGAGATCATTGTGCGAATTAAAAATGGCATCTGCCATGGTCATGAAACCATGACTAGTTGTTTCATGATTTTGGACGATCACCTGTCCCACATGCATTGCCCTGTCTACCTCTTTACGATTCAGGAGATCCACAAAAACAGCCACCTGGTTCTCCATATCGATTTTTTCCAGGTATTTTTTACGCTCGGCCGCCGTGTCATAACTTCCGTTGAGGACTCTGGCCAGAAAGTTTTCATTTAAACTATAGCCATCTCCAATAAAAGCCATTTTCCCGTCACGGTCTAAAATGAAAACCTGTGGCAGCGCCCAGCTGCTGCTGTCATAGGCAAGTTCGAGCCATGGATTATAAATAACCGACCGGTAGCGGTGATCTGCCCGGTAGCTATCCGGCATCCAGACAAAATTATAATCGAATTTTTGCCCTTTGTCCCGGATGAATTCCATGACCTTGTCGTGTGTGTTGCCCCAGCTGTCTTCGCTTGTCGCGCCAATTACTTCGAGCCCCTGGTTTTTATATTTTTGCTGGAGTTCGCTCAAATGACCCATTTCTGCTATACAGGGGCCACACCAAATTGCCCAAAAATCTATTAGGTACACTTTTCCTTCTTGATAAATATTGATGGGGCCTCCTTTTATCCAGGTATCCATCGGAAGGATAGGGGCCCTGTCGCCGACCAGCAACGCGTGCGGCGGTGATGCTCCCTGGATTCTACTCTCTCTTTTCGCAATTGATTGGGTTAGTGGTTTTTTTTCAGCCTGCACACTGCTCGATGACGTATCAGTTGATTTTACGACCCAAGGCGAATCTTTGATTGGAACAAGGAGCTTATCCCCGGCATGCAGAATCGCATTCTGTTTGCTTCCGCTGACTTCAACTATTCCCGTGCTGACGGATATTTCTGTCGGGACAGCTTTTTGATTAATCCGAAAACTGGTCCCCAAAACAGTCACTTTAAGATCTCCGGCAACCACGCTAAATGGTCTTGCATGATCAGGCTGAACGGTAAAAAAAGCATTCCCCGACATCCTGACATCCCTATGATTTGCAGCAAATGGCGAAAAATAGGAGAGGCTGGAATTGGGCTCAAGAAAAACTACCGATCTATCCGGCAGGGTATCCTTTTTCGGATCATTTCCCGAAAAGATCTCAACCATGGTGGAAGTATTCTTTTTTCCGAGACGGAAAATTAAAAACGCCAGTCCAAGTCCAATCATTAAAAAAGCAACGGCGGCTAAACGTCTCCAAGGAAATCTATTTTGCATTATCACCGCACCTGCTTTGAAGTCAATCCGTTCTTTAAAATCCTCCCATGCTCCCTCAACATCAAGCGTACCTGTAAATCCAAGATCGCTGCTTTTATTCCAGATTAGTTCGGCCCTTTTTGCTTCATTGCTGTTTTGCTCATTTGCAGCAACCCACGCTTCAATGATCGCATGTGAACCGCTGTCCGCCCGGCCGGTAACATATTTTGCCAGGAGCACATCAATATCACGTTGCGGGTAATGCTTATTTAATAAAGCCATAAAAATAAAATAATTAAGTTGATAAATGATGCAAGCGAAACACGCAATCGCTTCAAGGCTCTTCCCATTTGGGTCTCGACAGTCTTCACCGAAATGCCAAGCTGCGAAGCGATCGCGGCATAGGAAAGTTCTTCAAACCGGCTCAGTTGAAAAATGGTGCGACAATCGGCTGGCAATGCAAGGAGCGCCTCCTGTATTTTACTTTGCAGTTCCCCCAGTTCAATTTTATCCTGCGAAAGATCGGGCGATGCCAGATGCGGGTT
>JAJPJP010000064.1 GCA_021324175.1 Chitinophagia bacterium | reverse complement strand
TAGGTGGACGTTGAAGATATGAAGTTCGCGACAAATTGGAAGGCCTTTAAAATATACTATTTCTTCCTGCTGGAAGCTTTCGCTTTCTTGTTATAGTCGAGCGCAAGATTGATCCAATATTCAAATTCTTTTTTAGATTTGAGCGCGTCGGGGCTCACATAGCCGAAACCTTTATATTCTCTGCCCTTCATGATCATTTCCCTGAACCCATTTTTCTCAGCCGCCGAATCTTGAATTTCAGGATCAAAACGGACCATCATCTCATCGCCGCTCACGCTGACACACATCTTTCCATTCACCATAAATGTCAGGCCGCGAAACATTTTCTTTTCTTCCACTATCCGAATATGAGATAATGCTTCCCGAATTCTGTTCGCAAGTTTTTCGTTGTATGCCATAGATATTCGCAGGGTCAGGCCAAGGATTTATCTTTTTTAGGCTTATTCGAATATACTTTATCAATTGGAATCCAGCCTCACGTCAACCAGTATAGTTCAATCATGCCTTGAAGGAAATGATAACCATTGTGCCTGAATAAAATTTCGCCAATGCAAACATGACAATCCTTTACGATGCAGAAACAATGAGGCCAGGACAAAGTTAGAAAAGGAAATTTAAGCAGCCAGTCATTTTTTTCGCCCGAGATCTTTTTTTTCTGCACCAAACAATACTCCCCAGTGTTTTAGACTGTCAACATGGTCAAATACGATTTTGGCTACTGCCGTCATTGGAATTGACAGGATCATGCCAGGAATTCCCCAAAGCAAAGCGGCAATAACAACAGCCAGAAAAGTGATGAAAGCGTTTACTCTTACGCTGGAGCCCACCAGGAAAGGAGTAATGATATTGCTATCGATAAGATGAACCGGTACCATGACAGCAATAATCAGCAGCGTCTTGGTTTCGTCGCCTGTAATCGCTAGCGTAATCAGCATGGAAATCGCGGTCGCGGAATAAAGGCCTGCATAAGGAACGAGATTGAAAATACAAATCATTAGTCCCAATAGAAATGCGTAAGGAACGCCGATGATCGCGAATGGGATAGCGCTAAGACCACAGACCAGTGTCATTTCCATTAATAATCCGCCAATGTAACGTTTGATCATTGCCCGGATCTTTAAAGCTATATCGTTCAGTGCGCCATCGGTACTCCTGGAGAACATACCCAAAAGAAAAAGTGCGATTCGCTTTTGATAAAACAAAATAAAAAAAATAAAGAAAACAAGGAGAACTAGAAAAATAAGAACTCGTGGAATCATGAGTAAACCTCTGCTCAGAATGGATTTGCCAGGCGAGTCACCGGAGAAAAGATTTTTGACAAGATCTTTTTGCTTTTCCGCGGATAGATGCAAATTGGTTGAAAGCCAATCCTGGGAATCGGACGCAAAGCCGATCAATCGCTCTTTGAGGTCCGGCCACTGACTTGTAAAACCGTTCAGCTGAACGACAACATAATACAGGACGACTGACCAGACGCAGACGAGGACGATCACAGCAATCGAAGACGCCAGGCCCCGCGGAAACCTCCATTTGTTTTCCATGAACTCCACGGCTGGCATCAGGGCGAAGGAAAAGATGGCTGCAAAAACGAGCGGGACCAGGATCTCCCTGCCCTCGAAGGCCAGGAATCCCACGAGCACAACCGCCAGCAAATTCATGGCCACCCGTGTCGATTGATCCGCAAAAGTGTTTCTCATAGCCATCTCTGCTTTGAGTTCATATCCTGCCTGCGCCGGGGCAAATAAATTGTTGATGATCGAGTCGCCATTGAACTTGGCACGTCGTGCCATCTGTCTTTGCGGTTCAAATACGGTGCCGCGAATGGGCTGACCCAAATCGAAATGCCTTGTCCACCAGCGCACAGGACATGTTCGGTTTCGCACATGATGGGAATGATCAAAATGCTAATCCTTTCTGCGTTAGCTGGTTAAACATTGGCATATGTGTTGATGATCAAGAACTTCGGCCGCTTTTCAACATCAAATTATTCGCGAACACCTAAACAAACGACGGCACTATGCTGAGGAATTACCTGATTGTATCGTTTCGGAATCTTAGAAAAAGTAAAGTCTATGGTCTCCTCAATATTTTTGGACTGACCATCGGCATCACCTGTGCGGCTCTCATATTTTTGTGGGTCGAAGACGAGCTGAATTTTGACCACTTTAATCTCAAAAAAGAGAGGCTATATTATATCCGGGAAAACCAAAAATATGATGCCTATGTTGCGACCTTCGGCTCAACCCCGGCATTAATGGCGCCCGCCTTGCTTGCAGAGATTCCTGGCATTGCTAATACCTGCCGCCTGACTGGGGCGGGCCAAGTGCTGATCTCCATCGGTAACCGGACCATGTATTCCGGTGGAGTTTATGTCGACCCGTCGTTGTTTAGCATGTTTACCTTTCCTTTTGTAGAGGGAAATGCACGAGCGCCATTTTCTCAAAGATATTCCATAGTGATTACGGAATCCGCGGCAAAAAAGTTTTTCGGGAATAAGACGAACGCCGTGGGCAAGACGGTCCGGTTGGACAATAAACAGGATTATTTTATTTCGGGAGTTATAAAGGACATTCCGACCAATTCGAGCGTTCAGTTTGAATGGGCCGCCCCCATCCAGGTCTGGCTCGCTCAGAACACGTGGTCAAGCGACTGGGGCGGCAATTGTCTAAACACGTATGTTGAACTTAGTCCTGGAATCAATTCGCATTCTATTGATCAGAAGATGAAAGGCTTTATCCAAAAGAGGTCCCCGCACTCTAATGCCGAACCTTTTTTGTGGACGATGAATGACTGGCATTTGCGTGATGATTTTGACAATGGCGTGCAAACGGGCAACGGACAGATTGAATACGTTCACCTGTTCACAGTCATCGCGTGGATCATTTTGCTGATCGCATGCATAAACTTCATGAACCTCGCTACGGCCAGAAGCGAAAGGAGAGCTCGTGAAGTAGGAGTAAGAAAAGTTCTCGGTGCCGGACGAAAAAGCCTCATTTTCCAGTTCATTGGCGAGGCATTGTTCATGTCCTTTTTATCTGCACTTTTGGCACTGGTTCTGTTAGCGTTGCTCTTGCCGGCATTTAATCTACTGGTTCAGAAGCAGCTGACCCTGGGAATATGGGTGTTTTCGCACTGGGGCGCACTGCTGGCGATCACTGCTCTTTGCGGCATCGTCGCAGGCAGCTATCCATCCTTATACCTGTCTTCCTTTAATCCTTCGCTTGTACTAAAGGGATTAAGATTTAATATGGGCGGTGCATCATTCATCAGGAAGGGTCTAGTCATATTACAATTCAGCATTTCGATTTTCCTGATCATCAGCACTATTGTTATTTATCAGCAAATTGAGCATGTGAAGAATCGCAACCTGGGATTTAACAAGAGCAATCTCCTCCAGGTGGATATGAATTCAGAGATGGACAAAAATTACACGGCTGTCAGTCAGGACCTCCTGCAGACAGGAGTCGTGGACAAAATTGCAGTTTCCGATTACAACACATTGTTCGGCGGGAACAATAGTAATGGATTTACGTGGAAGGGCAAACCGGTAAACAGCGATGTACTGATTTCACAGCGAAACGTTTCGCCGGGGTATTTTTCGACCTCAGGAATGAAACTGCTCGCTGGCCGCGATCTCAATTATACGGATAGCGCCAGCGTGAACAAGAAGCAAAATATAGTCATCACCGAATCGTTGGAAAAATTAATGGGCAAGGGAACCGCTGTTGGTAAAATAATAACCGCCGAACACGATACAAGTAATTCTCAATGGGAGGTCGTCGGCGTCGTTAATGACTATATGTATGGTGACATGTATGGGAAACCCGATCCAGTGATGTTTTACAGCGTTGCAATTCCGTATACCAGCAATATGTATGTCAGGATAAAACCTTCTGCAAATGTAGAAACAGCCCTTGCCAAAATCGCCGACGTGATCAAAAAAGATAACCCGTCATATCCTTTCACCTATCATTTTGTGGATGATCAGTTCAACCAGATATTCCAAAATGAAGAATTGGTTAGCAAGCTTTCGAGGCTTTTTTCCGGGCTTGCCATTGCGATATCCTGTCTCGGATTATTCGGTCTCGCCGCTTACACTGCGGAACGCCGCACCAAGGAAATCGGCATTCGAAAAGTTCTCGGCGCCAGTACAGTCGGAATCACCGGATTATTGACAAAAGGTTTTGTACAACTCGTTTGCATATCTTGCTTGCTAGCATTTCCCATCTCGTGGTTGATGATGAATGGCTGGCTGGAGAATTACAAATACCGCATATCGATTAGTTCGTGCTGGTGGGTATTTATCGCTGCCGGCCTGCTCGCCACGGCGATCGCGCTGATCACGATCAGCTTCCAGTCCATCAAGGCCGCGATGGCAAATCCTGTGCAGAGTTTGCGAAACGACTGAAGCAAGGT
The DNA here is from genome assembly GCA_021324175.1 of Chitinophagia bacterium. GTDB lineage: Bacteria > Bacteroidota > Bacteroidia > Chitinophagales > Chitinophagaceae > Puia. The sequence continues at coordinate 1,938 of JAJPJP010000064.1, read as the reverse complement.
TTATAGAAGACATCAATCGAAATGGTCAGTCATGATCACTTCCGGGCAGGCAGTGCAGGGAGGCTACTTGGCACCCAGTTTGGAGGCAATTTCAATAATTTCAGAACTTTTTTTTCCGACTGTCACTACGACTAAACCTGGAGGAATTAATTGGAACCTGGTACCGGCGCGCAGAAAAATTAATGAAGTATTCGAGTTTTTCGCGAATCTCTTATATTGAGCCAGATACTCATTGCAAAGCTGGCAGTGAAAACAATTAAGGTAGCATTATCCACAAGTGCAGCGTTAAAATTGACTCCTGTAAGTTTCAGTAAAAGAAAATGTATATAAGAGTTGGTCTGGTCACGATAGCCCAAATGTTCGCGCACATCCCAGTGCCATTGCGTGCAAAAGCAATATCCCCATCCATACCAAATGCCCAAAACGCACCAGGAAAATGCCGTCAGGCAAAGTGTAACCAAATTCCATTTGCGAGTAGCTCGAAAAATCCAGCCGCTAATGTTAAAAAGGGTGAAGGCAGTATGGAAAACGAAAAAGAAGATATTCAGGAATCGATACATGGGGCCTTCGTTCTTGAGACATTTGGCAAAATTTATTAAATTGAAAACATTTACCAAGGCTGATCTCCTTCAATCCCTGAGGCCGTCAGAAAAAAGATTTAGCTTGTCACTACTTAGCCGTCTAACGGAGTACGCCGACATTGACTGCACTCAGTCCTTTCGGCGTCTTCTCTATTTCAAAGCTCACTTTGCTTTGCTCCTGAACTGGCTCCGTTAAGCTATTAACGTGAAAGAAAATGCTTTGTTGGGTAGCCCTGTCCCTGATGAAACCAAAACCCTTGGCCTCATTGAAGAAGGTGACTACTCCTTTATGCGTATGGTTTTCCTTTGCCCGGTCTTCAAGCCGGGGAACGCTTATTTGAATATCTTCCAATTTGATATTGTGTGTTTTTTTGGGGTCAGGCGGAGTATCGGAAAGATTGCCATTTTCATCGATATAGGCGAGCATGCTGTCAAAGCTTTTCGATTCATTCGATTTTTCTTTGCGCGCCTGCTTACGTTCCACCTTTTCTTTTCTGATCTGTTCTTTTTTCTTTTCTCGTTCTTTCTTGTTCCAAGTTTCAGCCATTGGTGATTTATTTTATTTTTTGAATGCGAATTAACGATTTTCGGATAGTTTCGTGAACGAGACACCGTTGAACAGTCGGGTCAGATTGACGTCCTTTGTTTTTGCCCACTGCCCGGCCATATTTGAGTTCAAAACCCGCCAGAAATTCTTGGCCTTTAATTCGTCATAGTCTTTTCCCTTGACAAAAATTCCGTCGACGGTACTCCTTTCCTTGAAGTGTATGTGTACAGGTTTGCCATCCAGGTCCTTGTGATCTATGAAGTGTTCAATCATTTCTGCTGTCATATATTCTCTCGATTTAATTTTATAAAAAAACCCGGTCCGGATCAATACAGATTGACGTCAGCAAGACAGGGTTAGTGAAGTAAACTTGAGCAAATCACGTGTAAACGAAAAAATTGTGCGGAAAAAGAAATCTAAATCGGTTACAAGACTGTGTAGCTCAAAATTGCTTGTGCAAAGGTAAGCTTTTTCCTTGTCTTTTTTGCCAATCTAGACAAATTAGCAAATTCGGCTAATTATAACTAACTTTGCAGTCCTCAATGTTATAATCTTCTCTGTTTGCGAAGTTTAACCTCCTCAAATATTTAATATTCTAACGTAGGGCAGATAAAGTATCAGCATGATCTGGTAGCCTTATCACAAATGTTAATCAAAATAATTCAATTTGTCATTCAACAATTTACCGCTGATAGACCCTATCCTGGCTGCATTGCGCAAAGAAGGATATACAACTCCGACCCCGATTCAGCAACAAGCAATTCCGCCCATATTGGAAGGTCGTGATCTTTTGGGCAGCGCGCAAACCGG
>JAJPJP010000077.1 GCA_021324175.1 Chitinophagia bacterium | reverse complement strand
CTAGTTAGTGACGCAACCTCGCCACGATTTTTTCAAAAAATGCAAATCAAACTGCATTGGTTGCAGATTTTGCAAAAAAAAGGAACTTTTTCCCGGAGGGTAAGGGTTCATCCACAGGAGAATCTATTTGCGAATTTAAATCCGCTGATTTCGAATTATTTTTACTGATCAAATGGATTGACTCATGCAACAATTTATCAGATCCTTCGCTCCCATCATCCTGGTCTTGATGATGGCAGTTTTCAACGCTGAGGCACAAACCCGCGACAGCAGTCGAACTAACCCAGCGTCTGCTGACCATATCAAGGACCCCTTCGATATCAGGAATGATGCGTTCGGCACCAGTTCGTCAGAGGCAAAGTCAATAGTCATGGGAATCCTAAAGAACCCGCCTGCGGGTTACATCTATCTCATCGACGGAAAGCAATCAACTCCTGACCAGATTAAGAAGCTCGATTATTCCGAGCTCACTGATGCTCAAATTCTGCCTGCGGAGAATGCAAAGAAAAAATTCGGATTGACTGGGGAGAAGGGACTAATCGGTTTTTGGTTGAAGAAAAAAAAGGCCAAATCAGGAAATTAGCTTTTTATTAGGACTGGCAATTTGCAGACCAATGAAAATTTTTGATAGCTTCTGGAAAAATTTGGCAAGTGAACTTTTGACCATTTTTCTACCAAACATCTTCATATGAGAAGTTCCCGCTTAAGCCTGTCTTACCCGTTATTCCTGTCCCTATTGATGCAGGCATTCATTTATTCAAATTCGCGTGCCCAGGAAAATGATAAACCTGCCCCGGGGGCCAAAGTATCTCTTACTGAAAACGAGTGGAAGGCAGTGCAAGGCATTTTTCAGTCCTCAAGCAATAAGGACATGTATGTAGAATTCAAGGCGGCAGATGGCAAACTGGTCGCGACGCTGCTATGGAATCGCAATGAAATTAGACTGGACCCGCAATCGCCCCTGGTATTTTCGTCGGGTTCTAATGGCGAGGAGACCGTAAATATCAGCTTTATCAAAGATTCATTGGGCAATCTTAACCAGGTGACCGTTCAGAACAACGGTATTTGGAACAGGGCAAAGGATTATAAGCCTGTGACCAAGCAGGAAATGGTTCATAGGCCTGAAGATCTTGCCCAGTTCGAAGGATTTTACGGAAGCGAAGGAGACGGATCAAGGTTCATTGAAATCTACGTGAAAGACAATTCTCTTTTTTTAAAAAACTATTTTAATGGAAGGGATGTCCCATTTGTGCCAGAAACTCCTCTTAATTTTTTTATGAAGGAGAACCCGGTTCTTACGCTGGATTTTTCAAAAGACCAAAATGGAAAAATTGAAAAGCTGAGGGCATTGAGAAGGGATAATTGGATCAAAGCGTCAAAACCCTTTCTTACTCCGGAACAACTGAATACCTATGCGGGGAAATTCAAATCAGTTGATGACGCCGATAACATGGTGGAATTGCTGGTAAAGCAGGGAAGCCTTGTAATGAGGCAACTTTGGGATAATAGGGAAATCGTACTCAAACCCAGAACGGATACTTATTTTTATAATGACGAAAAATCATTCCCTCTTGTTGTATTAAAGGACAAGAACGGAGTAATTGACAGAATCGTGATCATGGATTCCGAGGAATTCACGAAGATGAAATAGCCCGATTAAATTTCTGTCTTCCAACAATAATAAAATTTGTATGACGAAACTTGTCGTCTTGATCTTTTCCCTCTGGTCGGTTCTTTCGGCAAATTCACAATCCGGCGATATTGACGAGTTAAAGAAAATGAACGTCGATTTTATCAATTCGCTTAAAACGAAGGACACGGCGACGCTGGCCCGAATATTTGCAGATGACATGATATTGATATCTCCCGGGGGCACCAAAATGACAAAAAAAGACATGCTAGCAAATGCTGCGCATCAGGAAATATCTGCGGTCCACATCGACAGTGCAGATATACGATTGCTCACGCCGGATGTCGGGTTAGTGACGGCGTACCTGACTTTTTCTACTTCGTCGGGTAATGAACAAGTCAAAGGAAGGAATTGCTACCAGGATGTTTATATAAAGCGAAAGAACAGGTGGTATGCAGTTGCTGCGCATGTCACGCTCCTGAAGTAGGGGCGCGGCGGCACGGTTGCATTTCAAAATGATGGCCTTTGGAAGAGTATTATCGGAATTTTGCTTGAAACGACCATTCGCCCAACCATTCCGGGAACCAGACCGAAGGCGACCGAAAAAAAGCAAGAATGAATTACGCTATTTGGTTTTTTCAGGACGAGTCACGATGTACCATTCGCGTACATTGAATGTGCGTATTCGGACAATCCCCATTGATCTTTTTTGAATAATGCACTATCCCTCAATAACATAACATTGTGGTATATTTTTTTGGTATTCAAGAAATCGAAGGGAGCGACCGCAAATTCCTTTCAATTCGATTCGCACCACGTGACTGGCAAAGCTAATTACTGATGAGATTTTAAAACTTCAACTCATGATCAAAAATTATTTCAAGATCGCCTGGAGAAACCTGACCCGAAATAAAGTCTATTCTTTCATTAACATTTTTGGACTTGCATTGGGCATTTGCGCGTGCATCATTATTTTCCTGATTACCCAGTTTGAATTGTCATTCGACAAATTTCATCCCGACAATGGCAGGATCTATCGGATTGTAGGCGGAATTCAGGACGAGGCCGGTGAAAGTCACTTTCTGAATAATATCATTCCTGATGTCGGGGGCGTCCAGGATCAGATAGCTGGTTTTGAAACAACCGCTGCATTTCACAGCTATGACGGAAGGATTTCTATCGAGGATGGGGCAAATGTACCCAGGAAATTCGACAATAAGATTCCAGGAAGCTATTCGGCAACGGCAATTTTCACCTGGCCATCTTACTTTACAATTTTTCAACACGTATGGATATTGGGCAGTCCGCAGACGCTTGGAGCGCCGTTTAATGTGGTGCTGACCGAGAGCAGGGCGAGAAAGTATTTTGGAAATATTCCTCTTGAAGATATGATCGGCAAAATGGTCATCTACGACGATTCCCTCCGGGTCCATGTTTCAGGAATCGTCAATGACTGGACTGAAAGGAGTGATTTTAACTATACAGATTATATTTCCGTTTCGACCGCAACCCATAGCTTCCTAAAAACGACTATAGCAACGGAAGACTGGACCAGTCTCCGTCCGCATAACGGTTCGGCTTTTGTGAAACTTGCGAAAAATGTAACACCTGCACAGGTTAACCGGGAACTGGCTGAATTCGTCAAATCGCGCGTGCAGAAGGGAAAGGGCAAAATTAACCTGTACCTGCAACCGCTGGCGTCGATACATTTTACTAATGAATACCGGAAAGAAGATGACGGTGATGATTTCAGAAAAGCCTATATGCCTACCCTGTACATTTTAATGGGTATTGCGCTGTTCATATTGATCATTGCCACTGCAAATTTCATCAACTTATCGACCGCACAATCTATTCGTCGGATTAAAGAAATCGGAGTAAGGAAGGTGATGGGAGGTAGCAGAAAAAGCATCACCGTCCAATTTCTGATTGAGACCCTGATCCTGACAATCGTTGCCACTGTTTTTGCTGCTTTGCTGGTCGACCCGTTTCTCCGTCTGTTTAGCGATTTTATACCTGTCGGCGTAACGTTTCATTTACTCAATTCAGCGACATTGATCTTCATGCTCATCATGATTGTCTTAACTACGCTTCTTGCCGGCTTCTATCCCGCAAGAGTATTATCCGCGTTCCTGCCGGTTTTGAGTCTTAAAGGAAACGTCCTTCACAAAGGGATGGAGAAACTGAATATGCGAAAGGCCCTCGTCATCTTCCAGTTTACTATTTCTCTCGTCTTTATTATCGGCGTTATTACAATGAAAAAGCAGATGAATTTTATGGCGTCCGGCGACAAAGGATTCAATTCGGATGGCATTATTACAATTAACAGATGGGGTGACCGAGGTAAACTAAAGGTTTTGGCTGAGGGTATACGGCATATCCGCGGTGTTGATAAAGTTCTGCTGCAATTCAATGCGCCCATGGGCTATGCGCAGACGCAGAGCTTGTTCAAATTCAAGGGCAAGGAAGAGCTAACCGTGCAGCCAACTGTGGAGATCGGGAATGAAGACTATATTCCTTTTTACAAAATGAAGCTTATTGCAGGCAGGAATATGCTGCCGAGTGACAGCCTGAAAGAACTCGTGATCAACGAAACGCTTGCAAGAAAACTTGGATTTGCCAACCCACAGGACGCTATCGGGAAATTGCTTTATGCGAGAAGGAGTGGCGATGAAAAGCCTTACCCTGTTGTTGGCGTCGTCGCCGATTTTCACCAAGGGTCCTTCCATGATGCCATCTTGCCCGGGGTAATCGAAAATGCGCCGGATGACGCGAAAAGAAGCCTAGCCATAAAACTTTCCTCCGGCGAAAAGAATGTTACCGAAGTAAAGGGTATTATCTCGCAAATCCAGAAAGAATGGAAAGAGATATACAATGATGACCCATTTGATTTCAGTTTCCTGAACGTTTCCATCAGTTGGCTTTACGATGAAGAAGAAAAAGCGGTCTCGCTGGTAAACATGGCCACCGTCGTTACAATTCTGATTTCGTGTATGGGGCTGTTCGGATTATCAATGTTTACAACTGAGCGAAGGACCAAAGAAATCGGTATTAGAAAAGTTTTGGGTGCAAGTGTGGCAGGTATTGCTTTTATGCTGTGCCGTGATGTGTTGAAGCTGATAATTATCGCATTGATAATAGCCTCATCAATCTCATATATTTTTGCTCATGCATGGCTCCTGGACTTTGCATTCCGGACAAAGCTGAGCTGGTGGATTTTCCTTTGTTCCGGGACTACAGCAATATTCATCGCAGTGGCTACCATCAGTTATCACGCGGTCAGGGCAGCGAAGAGAAACCCCGTCGACAGTCTGCGAACGGAATAATGAAAGATTTTTTTTAGATTTACAATGATCATATCCCAGGCTCAGAATCGTCGAGTGATTCAGGATTTCATTCTTAAGCTCCAGCGTGAATGGCGATTTGAAAATATTATGCAGACAGATTACGAGTCAACTTGACTGGGGAGACCCCGCCACGTGGCAAGGTGGAGATTTCCGAAAGCTCGTTTCGATGATCCATGACAAAACGGGCGTGTTGTTAAGTGAAAGCACACTGAGAAGGGTATTCGGTAAGACGCCTTATCCGCATCTGCCTAGCGAGATTACGCTCAATACGCTTTCGATTTTCGCCGGCTATGAAAGCTGGCGAATGTTTCAAAAAAATCAGAAACTTACCAAAGGTGACCCAACATCGGTAAAATCCCTCGGAAAGATAGAACTGCCTGTGAACTGGATTTTTCTTTTGGCAAGTCTTTCGATGGTTGTAGTGTTAATGGTTTATTTCAAACCGACTGTTAGCACAGCAGGAACATTTTCTGATTATCAGTTTTCAAGTAGGCCAATAACCCGCAGCATTCCCAATACAGTGGTTTTTAGGTATCGCGTCGATCCCAAAGAAATGCGGCCAGTTAATATCCAACAATCATGGGACGCCAGGACAAAGACGCAAGTACGCGCCGACGACAGCACTTATAGCAGTATATATTACCAGCCGGGGTTTTTCCAGGCCAAACTGCTTGTCGGGGGACGCGTAGTGGCTGAACACCCACTCATTATACCTACTAATGGGTGGCTTGGAATGATTGCCCGTCAACCAGTTCCAATTTATCTAGATAATGCGGAATTCGAAAAATCAGGAGCGCTGGTTACCCCGGCCGAAATTTTTGGTGCCCACCAGGTTTCACTCGAACCTGTAACCCCTTTTGTTAAACTCTTTAACGTTGGGAATTTTACGCCTGTTGACATCAAGAACGTAGATTTTACAGCTGTTCAAAGGTCGAATTACTCAAGGGGCTCCGGAATATGCATGAAAGCATATGCTGAACTTATCACGGAGGCAATTCCTATTACTTTCGCTCTCTCTGCACCCGGTTGCGTGGGCGAATTGGCTTTTTTTAATGGCAGTGGCCTTGTAAGTGCGAAGAACACAGATCTTTCAGGTTTTGGCGTTGATCTACATGACTGGGTTAGCGTCCGCTGCTGCTCGGATTCGGGAAAACTTAAACTGATCGTTAATGGCAAACGTGCCTATTCATGTGGATTGCCCCAAGCTCCTGAAAAAATTGTTGGAATCGGATTTGGCTTTGAAGGTGGCGGCGCCGTGAGGAGGGTCAGGCTCATGGCAAATGGTAAAATCAGTTATAGCGCCTATTGATTGAGCGGCTTCCAAAAGATGAAGCTTTCGTTTGCATTGCTTGCAAAAATTGAAAAATGCGCTCACATATCTCTCCACGCAGGAAATGATAATAAGTATTGAAATTTGCAACAAGATCCTTTGCAGTTTAGATGGAAAAGAACTAAGGTAAAATGGCAATTGGTTTATTCATCTTGATGTTGATTTGCGGACTGCTGAATCTATACTGCGGAGTATTGTTTATGGACATTTACCGGCAAAACCTGACAGGTACTTCCAGCCCCATTACCCTGAAAAAATTGAAAGGAGCATTGGTGCGCGCAAAAACCCCAGAACAGGCAAAGCTAGTGCGAACGTGCAGAAAATGGTATGTGGTCGACCTGATTATTTTTTATATCGCTGTAGCGGCCACGATTTCGCTGTTAATAAGAATCACTTCGTGAACGGTTCTGAACACGTCATTTTAAGTCGTACTCTCCTTTAATCTGATCGATGAGCCGGACCGCTCGTGCGCGATATTGCAAATTATCCGAAAGGTTTATTTCGATATCACTTTACTCAAATCGGATAAAAGAGTACAGCTACTCCAATATTAGCATGTTGTAGCGAATAAACAATTCCTTGTGGCGTGGATAATCGTGGTAAATAGGATCACTGATGCCGACAGGCGCCCTGGGCAAGACAATAATCTGCACGGCAAATTCATCAAGGCAAGTCACCAAGATTGCAAGACCTCGATGAGTCGGCGAGAAAACACAAATTTTTCACAGCTTCAGGTCATATTAACGATAAAACGTATATTGATGGCTGATTGCTTAACCAACTAGCTGAACATGAGAAAAATATTACGAGTCATTCTCGTCCTCCTGGCAATTGCAGTGGCGGGTATTGCAGTTGCTGCGCTTTATGTCAAAACAGCTCTTCCAAATGTGGGCCCTCCAGCTTCGATCCAGATCGTATCAACACCAGCGCGTGTTGCCAGGGGTCATTATCTGGCGAATTATGTTGCGGTTTGCATGGATTGCCATAGTATTCGCGATTGGAGTTACTATGCAGGTCCCCTCAAACAGGAAACGTTTGGAGGCGGAGGCGAACGATTTGGACCTGAAATAGGCTTCCCCGGGACGGTTTATTCAAAAAATATCACACCATTTGGATTACATGACTGGTCCGACGGTGAGATTATTCGCACGCTGACGACTGGCGAAAACAAACAAGGCCAGGCTCTTTTTCCGCTCATGCCCTATGAGTCGTTCAGCCAGTTGGATAAGGAAGATCTTTACAGCATTATCGCTTACCTGCGCAGCCTTTCGCCCGTTACGAACGTACCGCCGGCAAGGGATCTTGATTTCCCGGTCAGTCTCTTGGTCAATCTTAGTCCTTCCAAGGCTAAAGTTGCGATGAAGCCTGATACCACTAACGAGCTGGATTATGGCAAATACCTAACGACAATGTCGAGTTGCATAGTATGCCACAGCCAGGTGAATAAGGGGGAGCGGATTGCGGGCACCGATTATGGAGGCGGAAGACCGTTTGCCTTTCCGAACGGGACCACCGTTACCTCCGCCAATATTACGCCGGACAACCAAACAGGGATCGGCACCTGGACGAAAGAAATGTTTATCCAACGATTTAAGCAAAACATAAAAAATCCACCCCCGAGGGTAGGACCCAAGGATTTCAACACAGTCATGCCGTGGCTAATGTATTCGCAAATGTCGGAACAGGATTTAGGAGCGATTTATACTTATCTCCGGACCGTT
>JAJPJP010000401.1 GCA_021324175.1 Chitinophagia bacterium | reverse complement strand
CTGCGTAACCGCTCGCTGTTTTTGTAATGGATGACGATTTAAACCCGATAGTCGGATATTTCTTTGCGTCAAACCATTTCTCACTTTTCGCATGGGCATTTTTCATTCCGCTGCCGGTATTGATCGTCGCAACGTCCACCGTAACATTAAACGATGAGGATCCGGGATCAGCAGCATCAAAAATCACGTTACCCTTCAATCCTTTGAAAATACCTGTCGCATTATTTCCGGTAAATTTTATGGAATAATCTTCGCTGATTTTCCAGTTTTCCGAATGGATTGCAGTGAAAGCTGAGACTACAAAGATCAAGGAGGCTGCGATTGGATGAATATACCTGCTCATGTTATTTTGCTTCTGAAACTAAAGTACTCATTTCATTTCGCGGGTAGTCGGATAAATACAATATTACTGGGAGCCCATTGGCCACCAAATCTACGCATTCTTGCATGTTTGCGAGTTTTACAAAATCTTGTTCCAATCTCAATCCTTTTATGAACGCAGTTTATAAACTCGCGCTTCATATGGTCTCAAGACGTTAGTTTTCCCCCTCTTCGTGTCAGAATTTTCGTAATTGCTTAAAAGCAACGTGGAGCCCCTTAAGTCAAAGCCGGGGAAGACTGAGGCCGGGACAGGGCCAAAGTTCAGCATGACAAGAAATCTTTCGCCTGGGACAGTTCTCAAATAGCTATAGACATGCGTATTGTTTCGATCGAGCAGCTTGTATTTCCCATAGACTAACGCAGGATGCGTCCTGCGCAGACTTACTATCTTTCTGAAATAGTTCAGTACGGAGTTTGGATCCTTGTCTTCGGATTCGGCGTTGATCGCTTTATAGTTTGGGTTCACCTTTATCCATGGAGTCCCGGTAGTGAATCCGGCGTTTGGCGAACTGTCCCATTGAAAAGGTGTCCTTCCATTATCTCGGCTTACCGAAGCCTGAAAAGTCATAAATTTTTTCAGATTTCCTCCTGTCTTCAGCTCATGTTGGTACGCATTCAAAGTTTGCACGTCCCGGTAATCGCCGATACTGTCAAAGCGGATATTCGTCATCCCTAATTCGTCACCATTATAGAAGTAAGGCGTTCCACGCATGGTCATAATAAAAGTGGTGAGCATTTCCGAGGAATGAGCCCGGAAAGCCGGGCTATCATTGCCGAACCGCGACACCATGCGGGCCTGGTCATGGTTGGAAAGGAAAATTGACAACCATCCATTCTTTTCAAAAGCACTGTCCCATCTCGTGAATACATCTTTGAAATGCAGCAGGCTGTAGCCACCGGGCTTCGCGAGGTCGACGCCGTCGAAGGCATAGGCCATGTTCAGCTCATGTCGCTGGCTATCGACCAGGTCATGTGCATCCTTGAATGAATTGCCAGCTCCTTCTGCTACGCTCATAACGTCATATTTGGCGAATACTTCGCGGTACATTTCCTGCAGGTAATGGTGAATGTTTCCCTGCATGGCATAGTAAAGATTGAAATGCTTTTCAAAACCCTTTGGGAAAGCCGGGAAGCTCGTATCCTTGGCGACGAATTGAAAGGCGTCGAGCCTGAAGCCATCGATACCTTTGTCTGCCCAATATTTCATGATGTCAAATACTTCTGCCCTGACTTTGGGATTTTCCCAATTCAAATCAGGCTGTTTTCGCGAAAAATAATGCAGGTAGTAGGCGTTAGTTGTAGAGTCGTAGGCCCAGGCATTACCATCAACATCAAAAAGACTATAGCGATAAGGCGGTTTTCCCCGCTCGGCGTCCCACCAATGGTAATAATTTCTGTACGGATTAGTCCTGGAACTACGGCTTTGTAGGAACCAAGCGTGTTCGTCGCTGGAGTGATTAACGACAAGATCCATGATCAGTTTGATTCCCCTCTCGTGGAGACCATGTAAGAGGCTGTCAAAATCATCCATGGTGCCAAAGTCGCTCATTATTTTCCTGTAGTCGCTAACATCATAGCCGTTGTCCGTGTTTGGCGAGCTGTAAACCGGATTTAGCCAAACTGCAGTCACTCCAAGGCTTTTAATATAGTCCAACTTAGAGTTGATGCCTTTCAGGTCTCCGATGCCGTCTCCATCATAATCTTTAAAACTCCGGGGATAGATCTGGTAGATCACGGCTTCTTTCCACCAATTCCCGGAGGATCTTTTGGACGAATTTCCCGCTTGCGTATAACCAAAAAGCGAAGCGATCAGCAGAGTGAATAATATGAGAAAGGAAGCAAGTCTAATATTCATGCCAGGTTTGGAAGACGAAATAGTCAGTCACAATATTAGTTAAGTTTCGCGATAAGTATTGGTTATTAGCATCGGGTTTTCGTTCGAAAGCCCAAGGGAAAAGCTGAAGAGCGGCGATGACAGATCAATGCATGGACCCGATGCTGATCCTATTCCGTTCTCAGGTTGCGCACAGGGTTTGCCCGCGCCGCACGGAAAGACTGAAAAGCAATGGTGAGTAACGCGATCGTTAGGGCAAGCGTTCCTGCCATCAGAAAATCCGGCCACCCGATCGTCGTCCGGTAGGCAAAACCGTCGAGCCAGGATCGCATGAACCACCAGGCAAGCGGCGAAGCCGCTATAAATGCAATCATCACCAGCTTTAAAAAATCCCTGGTAAGGAGTTTGAAGAGCTCGGGGTCGGTTGCACCGAGTACTTTTCGGACCGCAATTTCGCGCCTGCGCTGCAATGTGCTATAAGACGATAGTGCGAAAAGTCCGAGGCAAGAGATCACAATCGCAAGCACCGTAAAATTAAAGAACAGTTCGCCAAAGCGCTCTTCGGCGCGGTATTGGCTTTCAAAATGCTCATCCAAAAAATAATAGAGCAACGGTCTTTTGGGAATAATTTGGTTCCATTTCGCGCCTATCTGTTTTATGGTTGCGGGAAGGTTTTGTGTTCCCACTTTTACCGACACCAAAAAACAAATTTCCGGCTCGATCCGCATGACCAACGGCCTGATTTCTTCCTGTAGCGGACGGTAATGAAAATCCTTCATGATCCCGATAATCCTGCCTTCACGACCAATCTGCCTAAAGCTCCGACCTACGGCTTCTTCGGGTCTAACATACCCAAATAATTTTGCCGCCGTCTCGTTGATGACCATCGACTGAGTCGTGTCGCTCATGAAAGCTCGGTTAAATGCTCTTCCGGCCAGCATCTTTATCTGGTACTGGTTGATGTAATCCCAATCCACAAAATAGGAATCCAGGTTCGCTGATTGAAGAATCCCTTTACTGTTCTCGACTTGGCATTCCACCACAATGGTCTCGCTGCCGGGTACACTGGACGATAGTGAAGTGGAACGAACTCCAGGTATGCCCTGCAATGACTGCTCGAAGGCGGGACCCGCCGGGTCTTGTTCGGTGTTGATCACCATCAACTGATCCTTGGCAAAGCCCAGATCTTTTTGCTGCATGTAGCGCAACTGGTGATGAACGACAAGTGTAGCGATGATAAAGCCGGTGGAGAGTCCGAACTGGACAAAGACAAGGATTCGTCGCAGCATACTCCCACGTTGTCCGGTCGAAAATTGCCCCTTGAGGACTACGGTTGGTTCGAAGGCAGCAAGGATGAGCGCAGGATAAATACCTGCAACGATGCCAACGAGCAAGACAGCTTCTCCCAGGTAAAGAAGTTCGGCCGGATGTTCAAAAAGACCTGTAGTGACTGTCTTTCCTGCCAGCTGGTTGAACTCCGGGATCAACAGCGCTACCAAAATAGCGGCAAGTGCGCCGGCGCACAAACTGATCAGGAGCGATTCCGTGAGGAACTGGCGGGCCAATTGTCCCCGGCGCGCACCTGCCACTTTGCGGATTCCAATTTCCTTCGCTCTTTCTGTGGCCCTGGCCGTGGCAAGATTGACAAAATTGATGCAGGCGATCAGCAGGACAAAAGCTGCGACTACGGCAAAAAGGTTGACGATCCTGCTGGCAGGAACAGCGTTCACCCCGCGAGTAGAATAAAGATGGATATCAGTTAGTTTTTCCAGCAGCAGCGCGGTCTGCGCGTTTTGCTTTTTCATTTGTTCGCCTTCTACACTGGCAACAAATTCCGGAAATCGTCTTACCAGCGACCGGGGATCGGTCCCGGCTTTGAGCTGGACAAACGCGAGCGGGTGATAGGAATACCATTCCCAGTCATCTCCGACACCGCGGTTGAGAAAATCCGTCTCCGTGCTCATAGACGCGATCATATCTGCGCGGAACAGGGAGTTTTCCGGGAGATCTTTCATGATCCCGGTTACCTTCACCGGCCAGCCCTTTTGGGCGAGTAGCAGCGTCTGACCCATGGGGTTTGCGGTTCCAAAATATTTTTTAGCAGCAGATGCTGAAAAAACGATACTGAACGGATCACGCAATGCAGTAGCGGGATCACCTTGGAGGAGCGGAAAATTAAAAAGCTGAAAAAAGGCCGGGCTCGCAAAAAGAGAGTGCTCTTCCTGGAATTTAAGAGTGCCTCGTCGAACCAAAAGACTGGATTCAATCGTGCGTACCGAGGAAACGATCTCCGGGAAACGCGCCGTCATCGCAGGCAGCATTGGCCAAGCAGGTCCATCGGCTTGAATGGTCTCAGATGGTGTTTTGATATCCGCCGCCACACGATAGATTCGCTCTGCGCCCGGGTGAAAAGTATCGTAACTCCGCTCAAAACGAACATATAAAAAAATTAAATAGCACGCGGCCATTCCTACAGAAAGCCCGGCAATATTGATAAGGGTAAAGCCAAGGTGCTTCCGAAGGTATCTGAATGCGATGGTCAATTGATGCAGAAACATGGCAGGATGATTTAATTTCAAAAGAAATGCACGCGATTCATAAAGTTACACGAGTTGATATATCAACTCATGATATATCAATAAGATGCTTTTTTCCTATCTAGGCGGAAAAATTGGCTTATTTTCGGCGCTCACATGGAGAAACTAAACGACATTTTCTTTTACCGGCTCGACAAGGCGATCAGGACGTACCGGCAATTCGCGCAAGGGGCACTGAAAGCCGGCGGAGTACGGATTACCGTCGATCAATGGCTCGTACTCAAGACCATATCAGACAATCCAGGTGTCTCCCAGAAAATCATTGCCGAAACGGTGTTCAAAGATGAGGCCTCGGTAACCCGGATCATCGAGCTCTTGGTTAAAAAGGATCTGCTTTCACGAAACCTTGTTGAAAATGATCGTCGAAAGACCATTCTCACGGTGAACCCCAAGACCAGGACCCTGCTTCAAAAGATCGGGAAAATTGCAGTGCGCAATCGCTCCCATGCGTTGAAAGGGGTCTCCGCCGGTGACGTGTCAACCGTGCGAAAAGTACTTGACCAGATATCTGAAAATTGCCTTACCGAGGCAAGGCGTAGAAAAAAACTGAAACCCGCTGGCTGAAAGTTGAGTTGGCGCTAAGGTTTACTTTATAATGCTAATGAATTTTTTTATTTGGGTGATTTACAGCTCCGCGAGGCTATATTCCTCCTGGATGAGCTGAATCAGGTATGTCGCGCTTGAACCGTACGTTTTTACTACCTGCGTATAAAAGATCAATTCGCTTTCTTCTTCCCGGATCCACGAATAGAGTTCCTCGAGTAAAGGTTTATCATATCGGGAAAACATTTCGACATGATGAGGCACTGATAAATAACGGGGGTCATCGAAATTCGGAGGCGATACGGGCATTTTCATGACTTGCGCGCCAAGCCCGATCACTTTTAGCCAAAATGTGTTATACCAAATCTGTATTTGGCCTGACTATTTGATCGTAATAAAGCGTCAGCTCTCCAATTGAGTCTACTACTACATTGTTGCGAATAACGCTGAGGCCTGATGCATTCTTGAGTTGGGTTAGCGTGTTGTCGTGGTTAACGAAAATTTGGATCCAGGAATAGAACCAAAAGAAATGATGAAAGAATGTGTCCTGGGCGTCAATGTCTCGTAATCTCTCAATCGGGATACTCAACGCGCTATCCATTTTCCTTACAATATAATTCTGTAATGAAGTCCTGAGTGTTACTTCCGCCGTATCCTTTTTCAAATCCATGACAAGGCTTTCCACGTAATGTCGTTCCTTTTTATTCTCTACAATGCTTTCTCGTAAGTTTTCCGCAAGGAAACCGCAGAACACGGCAAGGAACAACATAAAGAATTCAAAAAAATAATACTTCAGCCCGTGACCGGGAGCCTTATGCAATTCGTGCGCATGAGTTTCCATAAACAGTTTTGAGCTTTTGGTAATCTCCTACGCTTAAAATTATGGTTTTTGATTGATAAACTTTATCAGAGGTCGTTGGCGATGTACACATCAATCCTACTCCCGCTTCAACACTTTCACGGGGTTAGCTCTTGCCGCACTGATCGTTTGGAAACTTACGGTGATCGCCGCCAGCGCAACACTCGCCAATCCGGCGAACACAAATAAATTCCAACCAATGGTCACCCGATAAACAAAGGCCGCCAACCATTGATGCGTTAACCACCATCCGGCAGGAACTGCAATGATCAACGCGATAATTACAAGCATCAAAAATTCCCGTAGCAACATCGAAGTAATCTTCCAGGTTGAGGCACCGACAACTTTCCGCACACCGATTTCGCGTTCTCTTTTGTCCACGGTAAATGCCGCAAGACCAAACAAGCCCAGGCAGGAAATCAAAATGGCGATGCCGGCAAAATACCGCGACAGCACAGAAGTAACATTCTCGCTGACATACATTCGCTGAAAATTCGCATCAAGGAAATCATAATCAAATGGAAATTCTGGATTATACTGCCTGTAAATCGAAGCAACCTTCTCGATCGCAACCCTCTCGCGATCCGTCTGGATCTTCAAAATAAACTTGTAGGCGTTACTCGGCGAAAGCCACATTAACAATGGCTTGATCGGCTCATGAAGCGATTGAAAATTAAAGTCCCGAACTACGCCGATAATATGTACATTTTCGTCCCAAAGTTTGACAGTCTGACCAATGGGATTCTTCAATCCCATATACTTGATCGCCGCCTCGTTAAAAATGATCGCCGAACTATCCGCCCCATAGCTTTTCGAAAAATCGCGCCCTTCTTTCAACGAAATGCCCAAAGTCTGTAGCGCGCCGTAATCGACCGCCACACCCTCAAACTCTGTCTTGTCACTCAAATCCTTACCCTTCCACTCAACTCCATTTGTCCCATTATTATGTCCTGCCAGGTTATGCCCGATACTCGAAGCCTCCGATACGCCAGGGATCCTTCGTACCTCGTCAAGGAAAGCTGCGTCAGTTTTCCCTTCCGCCAGTTTCCCCTCTTTCTGAAAAATGATCACATGATCATGCTTATAGCCAAGGTCTCTTGTCTGTATATAATAAATC
Source organism: Chitinophagia bacterium (assembly GCA_021324175.1). GTDB lineage: Bacteria > Bacteroidota > Bacteroidia > Chitinophagales > Chitinophagaceae > Puia. Next base: position 11,621 of record JAJPJP010000401.1, on the reverse strand, counting down.
TGTTTGTAAACGACCAGAACACCCACGATGAAAACGACGGACAAGACTGTTTGGAAAACCACCAGTGACTTGCGGATAAACAATTGCTTCCCTGAATTCTTGAACGCTCCCTTCAATACAATGACCGGTTTAAAACCTGACAGGTAAAGAGCGGGGTAGACGCCCGCTAATGCGCCGGTCAAAACGGTTGTAATCAAAACCGCGGCCACCACATAGACATCAGGATGCCAGAAATTCAGCTCTTTTCGCGTGATCGAATTAAAAACCGGCAGAAACGCGGACACCAGCACACAAGCCATGAACAACGCGGCAAAACTCATGATAACCGACTCTGCAAAAAATTGGAGAATCAGCGTCCCCCGTCCCGCTCCCATTGTTTTCTTCAAACCAACCTCTTTGCTCCTAATCGCCGCTTTCGCGGTAGACAAATTCATAAAGTTGATGCAGGCAATGAGCAAAATGATGATCCCGACGATCGAAAACAGTCGGACGAACTCAATTTGGCCGCCCGCAACTTTGCCATTTTCGTAGCGGCCATGTAAGTAAAGTGTGGAATAGCGCGTGATAAACGGCGTACGATAGGTTATTTCGCCACTCGTTTTCTGTTTGATGTAGCCCGCAAGACGGCGATTAACCGCTGCTGCATCAGCATTCGACCTCAAAAGAACAAAAGTCTTGGGAAACGTGGTTCCCCATTCGTTAAAGTATTTGTTTGAATCTGCGAAAAAGGCAATCGGAATAATGAAGTCAAATATTTCTGATGCGTGCGCAACCGGTTTCTTAAAAATCCCCGACACCATATATGGCCTGTTGTCTCCAACTGAAACAGCTTTCCCTATCACATCTGTAGAACCAAAAATCTTCATGGCGAGTTCCTCCGACAATACGATGGAATTTTTGTCGGCAAGGACTTTGCCCGCATTTCCGCGAATGAGCTCATAAGAAAACACATGAAAGAAATCCTGACCTGCATACTCTCCCTCCGCGCGGAGACTCAAATCCTTATTCCCTTTAATCGGCGTCCGCTGCGCAGGAACCGTATTGGTCGAATATTCAATTTCCGGAAAATCCCTGGCCATCGCTCCGGCCATCAGGCCGGAAGAAGAAGGTGCGGTCCAGATGCCGCTTGCCTGGACCCGGTTTTCCATCACTTCAAAGAGCCTCGAATCATTCTTAAAAAACTTATTCGTCTGCAGTTCATCCGACACCCACATAAAAATCAAGATGGCGGAAGCGAGACCTGTTGACAGGCCAACCAGGTTTAAGATTGTTGAGCGCTTGTCTTTCGTAAGTGCGCGCGTCGCGGTTTTCAAAAAGTATTTCAGCATGTATAAATGTCTAAAATTTCCAACGTTTGTTGCGTCCTTGGGGTGTCCCCTTCCTTTCAGTCGGATCGGGCTCTTCGATTGCACGCGATACTCTGCTCCGATCCCTAACGCAAATTTCAAATGAATTTCCCATAATACGTATATTTAAAAAGCCTTTTGGCCTTTCCGTGAACCATTCAAATAACCCCAATGCTCACCCTTCAATTTGTTCAATAATGGTAGGAGTAATTCGGTAGTTTGATAAGGAATAGGCGAACCAATTTTCTTCCTGACAATATTTATTACAACGCTATGTACGATACGAATGCTCAGTCTCCAATTATTAAGCTCACGGTGATCTGCTTTGCAGTAACCACTTTATTTTCCTGTAATGCGCCAACGGTGCAGCAATATGGATTTGTGACGATGCTCGGAAATGATACGATTTCAGTAGAGAGCCTGTATCGCCAGGGGAGTACATTAACAAGCGACGAAGCTGATCGCTTCCCGGAAGTGAGGATACGCCATACCGTAGTTGATCTCAACGACGATGGCAGCATTCGACATCTCGAAATGAAAATTCACACGCCGAGTGAACCGTCTGGCCAGCGGGATCGAACGGTAGTCGCCGACGTCGCACATAATGAAGTGCACTTGGTCAAAACAGACAGCTCTGGCAAGGTAGATCGCAATTTTGCAACAAACGGCAGCATGGTGGTTGCCCACGTTCCGCAAATGTATGGTTTATACGAGCTTTACTTTGCCGCGGCGATAAAGCACGCGTCGGCATCAAAGCTTCCGGCTGGAACTCCTGTAGAGATGCGGCAATTTTATATAGACCGGGAATTCGACCGGTTCCCATTGGGCCATGCCACCGTAACGCCGCTTGACGGAGGCAAAATGGAGATCACGCACGACTGGCTTTCAGGAACCGGCGAGGCGATGGTAGACTCCGCGGGCAATATGCTCAGTTATTCAGGTACCCGAACGACATACGATGAGCAGGTAAAGCGACTGGCCACGCCACCAGATGTAAAAGCCATCGCTGAACGTTTCGAGGCAAAGGAGAAAGAAAGTGGCAACGTAACCGATCTGAGCGCTCCTGATACGACGCGGGGGCAAATCGGTAATGCAGTTTTTGTCGTGGGCTATAGCAGGCCGCTGGCGCGTGGAAGAATGCTGCTGGGTGGGCTTTTACCCTACGACCGGGTTTGGAGAACAGGAGCCAATGCCGCTACGCAGTTCTCGACGTCAACTCCGATAAAACTTGCCGGGTTGCAGGTGCCGGCAGGTACCTACACGCTGTTCACCGCACCACATAGTACCGGAGTCGACCTCATCGTAAACAAGAAGACCGGGGAGTGGGGCACAGAGTACGATCAGTCGCAAAATCTGGGGGTAGCAAGAATGGTCAGCGAAACCGATACTGCATCGGTGGAAAAATTCACGATATCCGTCATACCTAAGGATAGCCGCCACGGTACTCTTCAATTCGCATGGGGATCGTTCAGGTGGATGGCGACGATCGAAGTGCAATAGGATATCGAAAAAGGCAGACCTGTTCTGCATGAATAATGTTGCCACCAGTCTCGTATAAAAAGACATGCGACCGTATGGCTATGGCCAACGACATGATCACAAGGTCATCACCTTCATCGAGATCATCTAACCTAATGGTTCATGAACTGGATGTATCCCCGGACAAAGTCGTCGTCAGGTTTATCCGCCTTATGATCGGCAAAATACTTCTCTGTTTTGGCCGCCTCCGCGGGAATCAGCTTCTGGATTGACTTTTTTCGCAAGTCAAATCGTTTGATCGTATTACGACTGATATCAAGAATAAAATAGTCCGATTCGTCTACAAACTCGTCGTAATTCTTCCCCACCGATGTCAAACCCGAGACCTGTCCTTCTGCTCTCATAAATTTTGCGCGGACTGATTTGTAAACGGCATATTTGTCACCCTTGGATATAACCAGGAGATAATTTTCCCCGGGGATCGCGGGCACATTCTCAAAGTCCCAATTGTTATCATTATTAAGCAAAAAGGACTTAACGGTTTCTTTGTCTATTATAATATAATTTTCATAATCCTGGGTCAGCAACAGCTCTCCATCCACTTTGTCATAGTTAAATCGATAGCTTGGATTGGTCACCAACTTATCGGACCAGTTGACGACAACTCCCGTCGACCAATTCGAAAGGAGATAGCGGCTGCCTTTTGTCTCAATGGGTTGATGATATACAGGGAGCATGGAACCGTTATATGTTGTAGGCGCGATCCGCTGGCCACCACTTCCCGGTATATCCGTCGCACCGATCCCCTTGGCAAAATTTTCTATCGTACTTCCTGCAAAACGTTGGTTCAAAATATCGGTCGTAAGTGACGTCGAGCCATTCTGCGGCGAATTGGAAATCGTCACCTGGTTCAAAGTTTTGGGTATCTCCCTTAGCAGGACGATGGCTATTTCATCATAAGTATTCGCAGTAACGGTTGTGTCAGCAAACCCGACCGCAGACACCGTCAAAACAGTGCCGCGGGCTACCACAATGGAAAAACCGCCGGAAGTATCGGTACTTGAACCACGATTGTTTTTCCTATCGACGACTGAGACGCCAGGAACGGGACGCCCATGAAGGTCTCTAACCACGCCGCGAAACGGTATGCCTTGGCCGATCACGAAAGAAAAAAATAAAAATAAGAAGAATGAAAGCAGGATAGGTTTTCTCATAATGCAAGATTTGAGGGGCATTCAAAAAAGTGCAGCAGGAGTTCTTTTTAAAGTTAAGCCAATTCGATAGAATTTCCCCAACCTGGCTTTTTGCAGAGATTATCTTTTTTTTCATTCCCACATAGGCTGAACTTGCCCCGTTCCTTCTGGGTATGGCTGGTTTTTCTTTGCTTTGCCGTTTCAAAAAACTAGCTAAAATTCAACTCATCATTGATATTGGTAGTTGGTCCATCCTGTCCTGGAAACGCTTCAGTGTTCTTCTTTTTAAAAATTAAGGAATACAAAAAGATGATGATTAAGGCACCCAGACAAATAACGGATGCTATAAGAACAAATAATACAATGCCATATGTTTCGGCGTTGGGAATATACATACTAACCCAAAATTACCAATTTTAGGACATGTGAAGTATACTCATTCTACAACCACTTTCAAGGAATAACTGGCAGTCTTGACATAGAAAATCCCCTTGGGCAATAATGCGAAATTGAGCATGACAGTGTTATCACTCAATTTCGTGTGTCTCACCATTGCCGTAAGGTCCTGCCCGATAATTGAAAATACCCTGATATTCTTCAGGTCCGCACCCTGACCCTTCAGCGTGGCATTGGCCCTTGCCGGATTGGGAAATAGAACAGGCGAGCCTGTCCTTGAAACCACGATGACCACCGTTTGTGAGTATTGAATATTGCCGCCTGGATCATCTTCGCCGAGCCTGTAAAAATTATTCCCGTAATTCGGATTGTTATCTGCGGCGCTGTAAAATAGAGGGAGGTGCGAAGCAGCCTGGATACTCTCCTTGACAAGCACTGACCAATCCATGCCGTCAGATGATTTCTCGACAAGAATATTGGCGCCACTTTGTACGCTTTCCATCGTCCATTGGAGTTCAACTGTATTATTGCTCACGAGTGTTCCGCTGAAGGAAGATATGATTACCGGCAAAAGAACCGGTCCCGCCTGCGCCCAAAGATCAAATGCCACTGTGCTCGAAGCTTCACCCAGTGGCCAACTTTCGCGGTGATAGTTGCCGTTAGGAATCCAGTGAAATCCATTGCCGTCCCCGCAGGGCCAAAAAAGGGCCGAATCCAAATGCGTTCCTAAACTGGTTCCGGCGCAACTTGCGCCGGCTCCCTGTACCCAACTCTGCCCCGTGCCTGTCCAGGATGCGTTATTCGTCTTGTCGCTGCCATAAGCGCCCATGAACAATGTTGAATCAAAAACAAGCCGGTGCACGAGCGCGGTATTGGACGAAGTGACGTTGACATTTCCGTCGCTGGTGGTAAGATTCAATTCAGGAGTGGTGGCAAAGGCCGTAAGCGCATTGGCTGCCAGTACGCCCCTTGTCGAATTACTGAGGGCGGTCACCGTGGGCAATATCCCGGCAGCTCCGCCGGAATCATTGGCAACAAGTATCCAGCCATTGCTTACATAAGTGCTGAAGCTCGCTCCGCTGATATTGAAATAATAGACACCGGCAGACACAGTCCTGGCCTGGCCAAGTGAAGTAAATGGTGAGCCGGGACTGCCCGATTGGGAAAAACCAAAAAAGGCATGGAAGATGAGTAGCAGAAAAGATCCACCTTTCAGTTTATATAAAGGCCTGGGTTGAAACTTGACATCTAACCATATTCTTTTGCAGTCAGTCACGGACCATTGGATTTGAAAGGAAACGAAGGTTCGGGGAGATAAATTTTCTTTCTCTCCGTCAAATCGAACTTCATAAGCATTAATACTTAGTAGTGAATTGTCGATCGCTTGGAGTTATTTGCAAATACAATCGCCACCACCGACCGCTTCGATCTCAAAAAACTACTTGTTCCCCAACCCTCCATAACATTAACTTTATCTACCAAATTCAACACTTGCGCCTAACCTTTACCATACTCTGGCTCTCGCTTTTAATCTTTTCATGCCAAACCAAACCCGCCTTCCCCTCCCCACCGCACAGCCCCAGAACCAAATCGATCGCGGAGAAAGACGCCGCCAATAAGAACTACCTCCCTCCAGAGGTAAAATTCATTACCGCCGATAATACCCCGCAAAAGCTTAAGGCAGGAAAACCCATCATCAGGATTGACTCATCGAAAGGGGGAATTCCCTTTTTTACCAGGTATGCCGCCGAGCAGGGTCTTGTTTCCGGTGTTGTAACCACCAGTCATGCCGATGAGGTCGGCAACATTTGGTTTACGACGACGGGAGGTGGTGTCTACCGGTATGACGGAAAAGATTTTATCAACTTTACCAAAACGCTCGGCCTGGGAAGCAATGTTGTCTTCACTATGGCTGAAGACAAGGGGGGAAACTTCTGGTTTGGAACCACATCAGGGCTTACCAAATACGATGGGCGGCATATGACCAATTTATCCCTCGCCGATGGATTACCTAGCACCTATATTGATTGGGTCTTACCTGATAGTGGGCGCACACTTTGGGTTGCTACGCACGAGCCGGGTGTCTACAAGTACGACGGAAAGGTTTTTACAAAATTTGCTGGCGACCAGGCCCTGGCCAGCTCCCACGTGCTATGTATATTGAAGGATAGGCAGGGAAATCTATGGTTCGGCACCAAGGAAAACGGCGTCATTCAATTTGACGGTACTCATTTTAATAGGTATACTTCCGCTCAGGGACTGGCGGCAAATACCGTGCAGTGCATCATCCAGGACAAAAGAGGCAACTTTTGGTTTGGCACTAACGCCGGGCTGAGCAAATTTGATCAGCATAAATTCTCAAATTTTACTACTACGCAGGGCCTTACTGAAAACAATGTAACCTGCCTGCTTGAGGATGAGCACGGCGAATTTTGGATAGGTACGCAGTCAGGCGGAATCAACCGCTTTGACGGAACAGGATTTAAACACTATACCAGGACACAGGGTCTGGCAGACAATAATGTATCCGGCATTATGGAAGATAAAAAGGGCAATATTTGGATCACCTCTTTGGGCGGGGGGGTCAGTCGGTACCTCGGTGACTGCCTGAGCAGCTACACCACCTCGCAAGGACCGTCGGGGGCAATTGTTTTCTATATTACCCAGGACAAAACAAAGAACCTGTGGCTGGCTTCACGGGAAACGGGGCTTATCCGCTTCGACGGATCCGCTTTCACACAATTTACCCATGAACAGGGTTTGCCCGGCAGCAGCCTCTGGTCCGTCGTCCAGGATAAGATGGGTAACATCTGGGTTGCCACAAATGCTGAAGGAATTTCCAAATTCGACGGCGTGTACTTCACCAATTACACAACCGACCAGGGGCTCGTGAGCAACAGGACGGGGTGTCTTTGTGTAGATCGAGAAGGAAATATCTGGATTGGCACCATCTCAGGTGTGAGCAAATTTGACGGTAATAGTTTCACAAACTATACCCGTGGCAGCGGCCTTCCCGGGAACAATGTCCAGGCCATCACGCAGGATAAAGCCGGCAACATTTGGTTCGCCACCCACGACGACGGTGTATGCAGCTATGATGGCAAACACTTTGCCCACTATTCGACGTTGGACGGTTTGGGGAGCAATACGATCTATAGCGCAATAACCGACGAGGCAGGCGGTGTCTGGTTTGCAACCAACAATGGCGCCAGCAGGTTCGACGGCCGCCATTTCACCAATTATACGAAGACGGAAGGTCTCGCTGACAACAACGTATGGGCCCTACGCGATGACACCGTGAGGCAAATGATCTGGTTCACCAACAATCTCGGGATTTCGGGCCTAAAGTATCATCTGGACCAGCAAGGAAATTTCATCGCCGAAAGATTTGAAAATTTCGGTACCAAAACGGGTTATCCCATTTTCAATCTGACCCGGTCCTTGTGTCTGGATGACCGGGGACTTTTATGGGCGGGAAGTGGAGACGACCGGGTCATACGCTTTGACTATTCGAAGGTGAACAGGGACCGGGAGCCACTTTCTTTACGAATCCAAGGCGTGAAAATCAATAACGGGACCATTTGCTGGAACAGCCTGCTTTCAAATCATAGCAGGGCAAACAGGCTGGAAGACAGCCTCAACCAGGTCGAGGAAATGGTGCTGTCCTTTGGCTCTATATTATCGCCCAATACATTGGACAGCCTTCGCAGAACACACCGAGGCATTCAACTTGACAGCGTCGGCAGGGACTACCCAGTCCCTTTCAACCTCGTCCTTCCTTACAATGATAATAGCATCAGCATTGATTACGTAGCCATTGATCCCGGTAAGCCCAACCAGGTCAAATACCAATATAAACTCGATGGCTATGACAACGATTGGAGTCCCCTTTCCAACGTTTCAAGAGCCATTTATGGCAATTTGCCAGAGGGTGATTATACACTGCAGGTAAAAGCTTTGAGCGCAGAAGCCGCCTGGAGCCAAACGGCATATTCGTTCAGGGTCTTACCGCCTTGGCAACGCACCTGGTGGGCCTATGCCGCTTACTTGATCCTGCTGGCCATTCTGGTTTGGATGATTGTCGCACTAAGATCAAATGTGTTAACGCGCGAAAACAAAATGCTGGAAAGAAAAGTTGCGGAGCGCACGACCGCTCTGAACCGTTCGCTGGCTGATTTGAAATCTACGCAGGCACAATTGATCCAGTCGGAAAAGATGGCCTCATTGGGGGAACTTACCGCCGGCATAGCCCATGAGATACAGAACCCCCTCAACTTCATGAACAATTTTTCCGAAGTCAACAAGGAATTGCTGCAGGAAATGAAACATGAAATGGTCGCGGGCAATTACACCGACGCAGGAAATATAGCGGACGACGTGATCGCAAATGAGGAAAAAGTGAATCTGCATGGAAAACGGGCAGATGCGATAATCAAAGGGATGCTGGAACATTCCAGGACGAACAAGGGTACGCGCGAGCCGACCAACATGAATGCTCTGGTCGACGAATACCTTCAGCTAGCCTTTCATGGGTTCCGCGCGAGAGATAGGGAGTTCAATGCGAGATTGGAAAAAACATTTGATCCGGGCATGGGTGAAATCAATATCATCAGGCAGGATGTGGGAAGGGTATTGCTGAACCTTTTCAATAACGCTTTTTACGCCGTCCTGGAGAAACAAAGAGATCTTAAAGAAGGGTATGATCCCCTCATTGCCGTAAGCACAGCGAAAGGGCGTGACGGAATCAGCATAACTGTCCGCGACAACGGGATCGGCATTCCGCAAAAAATCATTGACAAAATTTTTCAGCCCTTTTTTACCACTAAGCCGACCGGCCAGGGTACGGGCTTAGGTCTGTCTCTCACCTACGATATCATGAAATCGCACGGGGGAGAAATTAAAGTAAAGAGCGTGGAAGGTGAAGGAAGCGAATTTATTGTCAGGTGGCCAATTGAAGTTTGACATTGTTTTTGAATAGAAATCCTGAATTTTGATCGCTAAAAGCCCTCGTCATGGATCAGAAAGAAAGATATGAATTAACCACTAAGATTTTTTTGGAGCTGGAAGCGCTTATACCGTCTGTGCTTTCAAATCCCAAAGACGAAGCCGTCTCCAACGGCAATGTGGCCATTTGTATCATCGATGAAATTGGTGTGGTTTACGGGAAAATGTTTGGCGATAATCATCCGCGGCTGCGGCGGTCCTTCAAGGTTGCCTGGACAAAAGCGAGCCAGGTCTGGCTCACCGGCGTGAAAACGGGGGAATACGAGCGCCTCGTCTTCACCGATCAAATTCCTGAAAACGCGAATGGGATCGAAAACCCGGATCTCATCGGGTGGGTTGGCGGCCAACCCCTCGAATTAAAGAATGGACTGAAATTATCTGTTGGTTTTAGTGGCTTCAGGGGCGAAACCGATATAGACATCGTGCTGGAGGCAATGAAGAATCTTGATCTGATCTAAAAAAACACAAATGACATACATCGCATCCACCGGAAGATATGGTGACATGATTTACAACCGCTGTGGGAATAGCGGGTTGATGTTACCCGCCCTGTCGCTTGGTCTCTGGCATAATTTTTCCGAATCGGATCATTTCGAAAACATCAGGGAAATTTTACACCTGGCATTCGACAAAGGGGTAACGCATTTTGACCTCGCAAATAATTATGGGCCGCCGCCTGGGTCCGCCGAAATAACTTTTGGAAAAGTTCTCAGGGAGGATTTTAAATCTTACCGGGACGAGATGGTGATTTCAACCAAAGCGGGGTGGAAGATGTGGGATGGCCCTTACGGAGACTGGGGTTCCAAAAAATACCTGGTATCAAGCCTCGATCAAAGTCTCAAAAGGATGGGCATGGAATACGTCGATATATATTACCATCACCGGCCCGATCCCTACACGCCCATGGAAGAGACCATGGCCACCCTTGATTTGATTGTGCGACAGGGCAAAGCCTTATATGTCGGCGTTTCCAGCTACAGCGCAGCTCAGACAGAAAAGGCAATTGCCTTATTAAGAGAGTTAGGCACGCCATGTCTTATTCACCAGCCCAAATATTCAATGTTTGAGCGGTGGATCGAGGGAGGATTGCTCGATGTGTTGGGCAATGAAGGCGTCGGGTGCATCGCTTTTTCACCGCTGGCGCAGGGCCTGCTAACCAATAAATATTTAAAAGGTATACCTGAAGACTCCCGTGCGGCTTTGCATCGCGGTAACGGAGCGATCGAAGAAGGTGAAATCACCGAAGACAAAATCAAAAAAGTAAGCCGGCTTAACGAAATTGCGTTGAACCGTGGTCAAAATCTGGCCCAAATGGCCCTGTCATGGGTGTTGCGAGACGAACGAGTGACCTCTGTACTCTTAGGCGTCAGCAAGCCCGGACAGCTCACCGATTCACTCAAATGTTTAAATGCGGCTCCATTTACCGCCAGCGAGCTGCATATGATCGAGGATGTTTTGAGGACTAATTAAGGCCAACCAAATGATCTCTCTGCATGATAAAGCTTCAAAATCACTTATCTGGCAATGCCGAGAAATCAATATGCGGTTCCTGGCCACTTGGATTGCGGATTAAGCTTTGCCCAGGGCCGACGTTGTTCAATTCTTTAAACCCTCCGCTGTACATAAAAAACCAGTTGTTTTCGATTCCGGCACCGTAGTCATACCGGGGATGCCTGGTAGGACTTGCTGTGGTAGTAAATCCGGCTTTTTTTAATTCGATCCAGTCACCTGCGGTGTTGCATACCCATTGGTTTCCGTAATAAGCTTTAAAATAATCATTGCCGTTGGGGCCAAAATTCTCAACAAAAGCATAAAGCCTCGTGAGCAGCTTCCCATGTGTCATGGCCTTATCCCATTGAGAGATCAATTGCCAGGACCCAATTTCCGGTGCAAAAAAGAATGCTGTAAATATCGTATGGTCACCGGAAGGCTTTGCGCCCACCAAAATTTTATAGGTCGTGCCATTCCTCCAGGGAAAAACCAAATGGCTATGACCACCCGAGCCCTCGTTTCCAAACTGATCCGCAAAAACACCCCTGCCTCTCTTAACCAGCTTCACGGCATATTCCTCAGGAATTTCCTTGGGATTATCCGTGCGGTAATTGCTCCAAACGGAAAAAATGAATCTCCTCTCGGTATCCGAATTTATCTGGATACCCGAATATCCGTCCGAAAAGCCATTAGTTTCATAATAAGCATTTAT
>JAJPJP010000098.1 GCA_021324175.1 Chitinophagia bacterium | reverse complement strand
CCAGAAAAGCTAGCTCTTTTTTGTTTAACTTGATTTGTATTGACATAAAATAAAGGGTTAGTCAATACAAATATAATGTTTCTTAATTAAATTGTCAAAGAACTAGTGCGCTTGAATCCGCAATAATTTACAACTAATTCATTACGACAAGATCATGTTGGAGCGAAAAAATACTTGTTTGACTCATTCCTGTTAGGTCCTCGAGTTCATTGGAAAAATAATTGAACCACCCAAGGGTGCTACTATGAAACATGATTGCGCTCCCTTCTACGGCAACAAGTCTATTGGACCGGTTTTATTTTTCATTGATTGTCGGCGGCGGAATAATGCCGCACATCCGGAGATAAACGACCATTTGCCCATAATGCTCATTGGCATGCGTGAGGGCGTAAAATGCCAGGTCAAGCCTCGATAATTTTCGCCACCTGAATTCAATCATGTCCATCGCATTTTTGTCTGTCAGTGCAGCGATGGCCCTACGCCCTATAGCGAAAGAGCTCTTGAGATATTCAAGGATGTCGTTCTTGGTTTTGATCGTTGTGGGTCCATTTACTTCCCGAATGTCTGCACGCACCGAGTCGCCAGTGATCGCACTCCAAATAAAAATATTGTCAGTCGCTAGATGCATTATTTGACCGGCGAATGTTCGAACACCCTTGAAGTTCGTATTTTTTATATTAAGACTTTCAGGAGAGAAATTAAACTTCTCCTCCGGCATGGCGTTAGCAGAGGAAAGAATGTCACTTTCAATTTTATTGAACTGCCTTTCAATTGCTGGCGTAAGCGACACAGAACTTTGCGCAACGCAAACTGACCGGGCAAAAATAAAGAGACCAAAAAGAATAAGTCTTGTCTTATCAATCGCTTTGAAAGTGGTCGCGAATTTGCGACGTGTTTGCTTTATCATATTGATGCGACTATCGCAATATTTTTTATTAATGACTACTCTTGCTGTGAAGATTTTTCGGGAGCCTCTACTTCAATGAATAAATCGTTTGCAGGGCTTTGAAATAAATGCTGGTACAATACTTATTTCCCCATGGAAGGACATTGGAAAAAAGCAAAACAGCCCTCCCACCCTTGGGATCTATATCGAAAAAAGTATTAGCCAAGCCTCCCCAGTACATATTCCCACGGGGCAAACCGTCTCTGCCGGTCACATCAATCGCCCAACCCAAACCAAACTTGTCATGACCCAGCAGTGTTGAATTGGTATCAGCCAAAAAGGTGGGAACACTTAGTTTGTCAAATTGTAACCAAAGGTCTCCGATTTGATTCGTGAACATCCCATCCAGCGTGGATCTCTGGAGTATCTCGTTGCCATTGAGCGTGCCGCCATCTAAAATGCACTGAACAAATTTTCCATAATCGTGCACTGTGCCAAACAATCCACCACCGCCGTTAAATTCTTTTGGCTTGATCTCCGCCCTGTTTAATTGCCATGCCTCGTCACTCGTGAATTTGTCGCCCGCCACGTGGCCAAAAGAGACGATGTCACCAATCAGCGAATCAGGCACCGTAAAAAAGGTGCGGTTCATTCCAAGTGGCTTGCAAATGTTCTCCTCGACGTATTCCTCAAGGCTTTTGCCAGATATCCTCTCGATTAATTTGCCAACCCAATCCAAACTCGTACCATAGCAAAAGCGCACGCCTGGCTCGGCAATTCTCGGGAAGTCCTTATACCTCCAGTCTGCAGGTTTTTTGAAGTTCAGCAATTTGGGATTTAAAAAAGAGTAGGCAAATCCTGACGTGTGCGTAAGCAGCTGGCGCAAAGTAATTGTTTTATTGGATTTCACCAGTGATCCATCGTCCCGCAATATCGGGATTTCGATCATGTCCGGCAACCATTTATCCATTGGTTCATCGAGCAAAACTTTACCTTTTTCCACCAGTTGCATCACGGACACCGTGGTGATTGCCTTTGTCATGGAATAGATTCTAAAAATGCTATTTTCATTCAACGCCTTGTCTTTTGCCCAAATCTCCTTACCGTGAGCATATCGGTAACAGATCCCGCCTTTATCTACCATGGCCACATAAAAAGCGGGCAACGGATTATTCTGGGAAATACTGTCAAAAATCTTGTTCCATTTCTGAGCAATTTTGGCGTCAATTTGCTGGCCTAGCGCGCGGTGACCACAAAAAATTGCGAGTAAACTCAATGGTATTAATCCATGGAGACATTTTTTCATGACTCTCCTTGTTTGATGAAAAGTGATTTCCTTGTAAGATAAGCATTTTGACTGCAGCCTTTTATCGCCGCGGAAAAGCTAATTGGCAATTTTTTAACTTCGGCGCTTTTGATTCTTGATTGGAGATTTTCACCTTTACCGTGACTATAAGCAAAATAAATGCGGGTCGCCATTCTCTCCATACTCCTCCTATTCTGCGTTCAGACAACATTTGCCTACGATCTCCAGCTACAACCGAAAGGCATTAGTGCGAATCAACCTCCAAAAAAAGCCTTTTACTCAAGAGGGAAAGGGGTATTCGGCCTGATCACGGGATTGACTCTTGGTCCCATAGGCTATGCAGCAGTTTGCGTTTTCTCCCACAATAAGGTTACACGGAAGAAAGCTTTGCTTGGGATGGAAATTTGGACGGTCGCCATATTGTCGGCGGCGATCATCTGTCTTCTTGCCTACGGTTGTAAGGGTTCGGGAAGTAATATGAGCTCGGGATCGGGTTCGGGAGCCTCGGGCTCACACGGCTCTTCATGCTCGCACGGCTCGTCGTCTGGAATTGAGTTGCCCAATTTCGGTGGGGGCAACGACGTCTCAAAAAAGCAACAACATCAAAGGCCCATTCCATGTATCCCTGTATTCATCATGCCATTTTTTTAGTTCCCTCTTTGAAATCGATTCAAGCAATCCGTCCGTGCAATCACGCGTAACTAAATGCGTTTGTCGCAAAATAGCGCAAGCGCTTAGTCCTGGCGCTTTTCAGGTACGAACATGTCCCGAAATAGCTTCCATTTCCCTTCTACCTCCTTCCAAACACAAAGAGATTTACCATGAGCGAGAATCTTTCCGGTTGAATCAAAAAATGTCTCGATGTACTCGGCTGTATAAACATGGTTTTCTCCCCAGAAACCTACTACCGTATCGGTTACGTCGGTCACCCCATAGCGTACTATTTCCCCCATATCCTTCGTTATTTCCTCCCTTCCCTGCCTAATAGGATCACCCGGTGTAATGATCTCTCCATCTTTTGTATAAAGATCTGCCAGTGCAATCGAATCTCCTTTTTTCAAGGCCGTCAACCATTCCTGGTTAGATGCGTCGATTCCTTTCCTGGCGGTTTCCAATTCAGAATCGAAACCGCTATCGTTCTTAATATTGGAATTCTTGCAGGAAATTGCCAGCGCAAAAGCACCAGCAAACAAAAGCAGTTTCTTGGTGAGCATGACAAGAATCTTGGTTGGAATAAAGTTAGTCCATTTTGTATTCCATTTCCAGGTCACTGATCAATTCATTCGCCAATTCCATAGCTCGTCGCAGACGATTTTCGTCGAACCTGACATTCCTCTGCTGCACAATAACCATATTCAGCATCTCCTTTATTTCACTCCTTAGATTCTCCATGGATCCCACCTCGGCATTGAAAAAATTCTCTTTTGCTTCATTTGACATAGTGTCTAAGGTTGATAAGTTGTACGTCGACAAAGCATAATGCATTTCAGGCTCGATGATTTTATTGATGTGATTCAGTAACAAGTTGCTTCTTGTCCGTCGATCCTGGAATTCCGCCTGGATTTCATTGATCAGTCCATCATATTTCATCAGTTTTTCCAATAGTTTGTAATTTTTGAAATACCTGAGGTTCCCGGAATTTTTGATTTGCTCGAAAGTGGCCCGGTTCCATGCTATCGGAACTGTCCAGTACGTGAATCGGGTATAAAAAGAGAATTCGGCGGCATTTCTGCCATCTAGCTGTTTCTTACTAAGATTTAGCAGGCTGTCCGCTATAGCAACATACATGTCGGCAGATTTTCGATGTGAATTAATTGCAGTGGTATCATGTTGCAAATCCTGCACTAATGAAATGGCATACTCCTTGGCCCGGTTATTCTCGGCTATATTCTCTCGTATGTTTTCTGCTACAAAGCCGAGAAACACGGCAAGAAAGAGCATGAAAAATTCCAAAAGATATTCTTTGAAATTTTTCTTTTCTACGTGAGGAGGGTGATGTACTTCCATATTTTCAACTGCCTGGTTAGAAATATTGGTTTGTTTATCGGTTGTAAGAAAAATTTTGACTGCAGAATTTTCCGATCACCGTAACGGGCACGACTGTGGCATGCAGTTCGGATGAAAGTAAAACTGGTGTCCTTGACGGCGTGTTAAGTTCATTTATAGATCTTAACCTCGCTGATCTGGTAAACAGGCTGAATATCCGTATAATTTATCATGTCAGCGGTAAGTAATTCCGCGTGAGGCAAGAATGCCGTACGGAACGCTTCGATTGAATCATACAACAAATGACACATGGCGACATAAGGAGGTTTTACTTCAGCGTTGCCACCATTGAGACCTATCTCTACACTAATACCCTTCAACGCATCACCTTGCTTTTCAATGGACAAAGGCATGTGAATATCGAGATAATAGTCTTTGTCAAATCTTCCTGTATCAGGATATAGAATACTGATCTTTACCATAAACTTATTCTTTTCTAGCTAACTAATGCCGACGTTACCTCGTCTCATTCCAGTTTCTACATTTCATCACTAATCTTTATTCCGATGACTCTTCTCGATCAATCACTCAAAAGAATCAGGTGGTTACCTCTATCCTCAATAACAAACCTGGTGGGCTTGCTTGCGCATAGCAGGCGATATCATTGGCACCTACGATGGTTTATAAAAATGCATCGACGCTGCCACCAGTTTCCATTCGTTGTTAACTTTTTCTACCATCCAAACTTCATGAGAATAACTTTTTGCGCCATCTTTGGCGGTTGACACTTCATCGAAACTTGTCCATCCGTTATCACCATGTATGCTCATCTTATAATTTGATGCCGTTGCATAACCTCCTTGACCGGCATGTGAAGAAGGGTGAGCCATTGCTTCAGCGGGAATCGACATTGCCTTTCCATCCGCAGTGGAAATCAGTATGATACTGTATGGTCGTACTAGCCAGCAGTTCGCATACGCTTTTGTATCACCTGCTCTAAAAGTCGTCGCCGCTTTTTCCAGCAGCTTTACAATGGCCACGGAATCGCTATTTACTTGCTGTGAAAATACTTTAACCGAGAATATTGACAGCATTACAAGGGTACTGATGAAAACCAATCTTTTTGACATGGTATTATTTCGTTGGAATTATTGAAATATTTTATCGCGACAAAAATTAAGCCTTTTATGCAAACTTCTTTCTATTAATCTTGGCCGGGTTTTGCGGTAAGCTTGAAGTATGGATATGCTGTTCCAAAATTTTCAATAAGGCAAAAAATAGGGGAACTCTGGCGCAGCAAAAAGCAAAGAGATCGCCTTTCAAATGCTATCTTGCCTTTGACCTTCAGGTTTCTCAGTTTTTTTGATGCCTAGCGGCAAGACCCGTGAAAAAAAAATTTGCGCAGCTGATCGGCTTCACATATATTTGCAGCTGATCGGCTTCTTATTCATATTTTATGAGACGAGATATTTTTCAGGCCATTGCAGACCCAACCCGCCGAGCGATCCTCGTGCTGATCGCCGTACAAGCGATGACTCCCAACGCCATTGCGGAGCATTTCGACATCACCCGCCAGTCCATTTCAAGGCACATACGAATCTTGTCCCAATGCGACCTCCTGGCTCAAAAACAGGAAGGCAGGGAGATATTTTATCAACTAAAAATCGATAAGATGAAAGAAATCGATATCTGGCTTGACCAGTTCCGCAAGATTACGGAAGAGGGATTCCAACGACTCGATCAATTATTGTTAACGCTAAAAAATAAGAAAAAATGAACCAATTATTTGATTTCACAGTAAACAAAGACACCAATACCATCCACATTACGCGGGAATTTGCTGCCGACCTCGATCTCGTCTGGGATGCCTTTACGAAAGCGGAAATGCTTGACCAGTGGCTGGCTCCCAAACCATGGCGGACTCAAACCAAGGAGATGGACTTCCGGGAAGGGGGTCGCTGGTTATATGCCATGGTCTCACCTGAGAATGTTTCCCACTGGTCTTTGGTCGAATTTATCAAAATCGAAGACAAGTCCTTTTTCTCGGGGAGGAATACCTTTAGCGATGAAAATGGGAAATCCATCAGTAGTGGTTTCTCCCTGACCAGTAATACCTTCAAGGCAACAGGGGAGACAACCACAGTTTACGTTGAAAAGAAATTCGATAGTCTTTCTACCCTTGAAATGATGGTTGCCAAAGGCTTCAAGGAAGGCATGGCCATGGCAATGAGCAACCTGGACGAGTATTTACTCACTCTGGTCACCAGCAAATGAGAAAAACCGATTCTTAGTAAGAATTGAATCGACTAAATGCAGTGGAGCAGAGCCTGATGAAATTGGTGATTTGGGTTTTATGCAACAGGGAATCATCGAAGATTTTGATGAACACATTTGGAATTTTATCTTTATGGACATGATAAAAATTCCAATACGACAACCAAATTCATAAAGACACGAACTACCCATGCCGGAACAATGGAGTAATTTTTATGTGATGGTGGGAAGCGGCTCCGCAGCACTTGCAGGTCTGATTTTCGTCGCCATGTCGATCAAACACGAAATCATCATCCGCAACGCGACGCATAAGAACCGCGCGATCAACATGCTTTCGGGCTTCACTGCAATTTTCATGGCCAGCGGTTCCAAATGATGAACGTCCACAAAAGTGTCTCGAAAGAATCTCCGTTTCATCTCACTCGGTACCCCTTTATGACATCAAAGGTCGATTCAAGTCTCCATGGGTTCTAGTTTTCTTTTTTGAAGTGTGGTAACTCCAAAATACAAACTGCTTGAATTCTCTTTTTTTGTAGGAATTTCGACTACGTTTGGGACTCACCTTCTTGTCGGGTCAAAAATCAAATGTTCTTTCACCAGCTTAATCCACTAACACACCTTTGCAAATTACCTTAGATTGCATCTTATAGGAAAATACTATATCTTATGACTATAAAGCCTTTGAAAACCAAACCTTAAACTACATGAGAAGATTTGCCATCCTATTATTGACCTGCCTCGACTTTTTTGGATCGACCGCGCAGGAACTTAAATCGGCAGCGATATGCGATTTTACAGAAAAGTTAGCTATCAGGCGAGCAACAAACTTCGGAGGCGGAGATCTTAATTCGCCTAACACTTTTTCGATGAAAGTTGATGATCAAACCTACATCGGAACGAGATACATATCGAACTATTTCATGCAGAAGGCAGTCCAGGACAGTGACGCCGTAACATTGGAACAAAGGTTCGCACACCTCTGCGAAGACCTTCCCGATTTTGAAAAATTCATATACCAAATCCTGATTGAATCCGAGGTAAATAAAGACCAGTTCACTTATTTAATAGGCACTTTTTGTGGCAGCGAAACTCCGGCGGATAAATTCTATTCCTTTCTTCTTTCCAAATACAGAGAAAGAATTGCCGTTGATATTGCGTCGCAGCGCGAAAATGACGCGAGAAATCCTCCAAACCCTCTGGGCGCGTCAGATGATAGCAAAGGTATTCAGAATGATCTTAAGGCCAATACAAAGCATGGCGATACGGTTGAATCGAAATTTGCAGGTGGTGATCACGCCTAGCAGCTTTTTTTATTCAAAAATTTCAAATATCCTGAAGCGGCGATTAATAGCGACATACAAGGAACCGTGATCGTTGAATTCGTGGTGGATACACTCGGCAATCCAAAAAAAGTAAAGGCGATAACCGGTCCTGAAATTCTCGGCAGAGAAGCCATGGATGTTATCAACAAGAGCAAATGGATCCCTGCAAAAGTTGACGGACGAAAGGTAGAATCCATCAAGTATCAGCCGATTGTTTTCAAATTGTGGAACATGTAATCTGTTGGTGGATTCCGATGTGTGGGTGAAGCCACACCCCCGGAATCATCAAAATACAGCAGCAATTTTGAGAATTAAATGAAATCATTACTGTTATTAAACTTATCCGTCACTCTCGCATTAGGCTCCAAAAGGCATTCTTTAATTCCTGACTGTGGTTGTAACGGGAAAACAATTGACAGTTTCTCTTCCGTCAGTGGTGCGATGTATTCCGAGAGCAACGACTACTTCATCCACGTGCAGAATGCGCTTTTGAATATTCTGGGATAGGGACGGGGGGTGACGAAAGGCATTTATTATGTCTATGCTCAGAGCCCAGGCCAGCAGCAGCGTAGGAATCCAGATTAATTTAATGAGCGAAAGTTGTAAACTTCCTTTAAATGATCGATTTTTTCGTGGACCCTGCAGACCTGCATTTTTTATCATGTCGCGCGGATGGACACCAGAAATCATTACTCGAAATCAAGCCGCTTTACTTTAATTTCAAACATGAAAAAGATCTTCCTTTTTGTCTTGCTGCCACTGCAGCTCTTTGGGCAAACCCCTTCATTCCATTCATTTAGAAACTTCCCGTTTACAACGCAATTGTGCACTTCCTTAAAGGGATCTAAGCTTGCGTGGGCGCTGAATGAAGAAGGCAGGCGAAATATCTATGTAGCTGAAGGTCCGGACTACAAGCCAAGAAAATTAACCGAATATGCCGTTGACGATGGCCAGGAAATTACGAGCCTGACGATTTCGCCTGACGGGAAATGGGTTGTGTTTGTTCGGGGAGGAGACCATGGCGGGAACTTTGACATAGACCGGCCAGTCAATCCTTCCTCAGAAGATACCGCATCGAAAGTGCAGGTTGCGAGTGTCCCTTTTACGGGTGGTCGAGTCCATTTCCTGAGCGAAGGAGACGGGCCTGCTGTTTCAGATCGTGACTCCGTGGCTTTTATTAAAGAAGGGCAGGTCTTGGCAGCTCCTATCGATGGTTCGGGAACTGCGAGGAGTTTGTTTACAACAAGAGGTGCGGTCAGCTCCCTCGAATGGTCGCCAGACGGGAAAAACCTGTTATTTGTCGCAGACCGGGGCGATCACAGCCTGCTGGGTGTATACAATTATTCGTCCACAACCATCAAATGGATCGCTCCTTCTTTCAACAGGGATATATACCCCCACTTTTCGCCTGATGGTAATAAAATTGCTTTTATCCGGGTGCCCGCGGTGGGGGGTGAACCCGATTCTATCATGGCAAATACAAGATTACCTTGGAGCATTTACATAGCCGATGTTTCAAGCGCCAGAGCACAACTCCTATGGAACGCGCCTGCAACGCTCCGCGGTTCGCTTCCTGGATTTGAAGGGGAACCAAACTTGAACTGGGCGGCAGGCGACCACATCGTGTTTTATTCTTATCACGATGGCTGGCCGCATCTGTATTCGATACCGTCTATAGGGGGCGAAGCGATTTTATTGACGCCTGGAGATTTTATGGTTGAGCATATAAAATTAAGCGCCGATAAGAAACACCTGGTCTTTGTCGTCAACTCCGGTAACGATCAGCGGGATATAGATCGGCGACATGTTGCCGTGGTCAGCGTGGACAAACCCGATATGAAAATAGTTACGCAGGGGACCGGCGCTGAATGGAGTCCCGTGATGATGGATGGGGATGGCACGATAGCAGCAATAAGTGCAACCCCGCAGAGGCCGCCGCTACCGGCAATCGTGAACCGGGACAATGGTACAATTCATCTGCTGGCTGCAGAAAATATTCCGGCTGATTTTGCAGAGAATAAATTTGTAACGCCTAAACAAATCATGATTAATTCCGCCGACGGTTTTGTTATTCATGCACAACTGTTTGAACCTGCCAACAAGGTGGGTAAAGCACCAGCAATTGTTTTTGTTCACGGCGGTCCTGAAAGGCAAATGCTGCTTGCCTGGCATTATTTCGATTACTATGCTAACACGTATGCATGCAACGAATACCTCGCAAATCTTGGGTTCGTGGTCTTATCGGTAAACTACAGGTTGGGCATAGGCTACGGATACGAATTCCACAAGCCGCAGCATGCGGGCCCTGCCGGCGCATCCGAATACCAGGATGTTAAAGCCGCCGGGGAATGGTTGCAAAAGCAGCCTGGTGTGGATGCGGGCAAAATCGGCATTTACGGCGGGTCGTATGGAGGTTATTTGACCGCGCTTGCCCTCGCCAGGGACTCAAAAATATTCGCGGCTGGTGTTGACATCCACGGAGTAAACGATTGGGCAAGTTTCACTTCTATGTCGATGGATAAAAACAAATATGAAAAAGCTCCTGATTTCGACAAGGCGGTCGAGACCGCATGGCTGTCTTCTCCCGTATCATCCATTAGTTCGTGGAAATCACCGGTTCTGATTATTCACGCAGATGACGACCGAAATGTTCCGTTCAACCAGAGCGTGGACCTCATTAACAGGTTACGGAAACAAAATATCTCATTTGAGACGCTCATGATAACTGATGATACCCACCATTGGATGGGCTTTGACCACTCGATAAAGGTATTTTCAGCCGTCGCGGATTTTTTCGTCAGGCAGTTTAAAAAATAGCGGAATCCAATATGATTGGATAGGAATTGCATCCCTGAACTGTCCCCCTCAAACTCGAAAGAGCCAATAGAATTTGTGGCAGGTGGCCAATTATTGGCATATTTAGTTCCAGTCAAAATCGACTTCTCTGTTATTCAACCGCCATTTATTTGGCAGATTATCTTGCATCCAATCTAAAGGCTCGCCAATTGGCTGAACCTTTGCAGCCCTGGCAAAACAATCTTTGATAAATGATTTCTGTGGTAGTTTAAGCGCATCAGGTTGCGCAGAAATAAAAAGTGGTGTGCTGCTTTCTGCGAGCAACTGCATCCATTGCTTATTTTTCTCCCAGGGTACCTGTGTGGTAAGGCCAACGCAGTCTCCGTCTGTAAAATAAAATGACCTATGCTGGCATATCCGAAACGCAAGACAATTGACACCCATTTTTCTCGTGCGGCTCCATTCCTTACCACTTGTATCATCTCCTATGCGGTTTAGCTCAAATTTGCCCGCAGAAAGGTGACTTAAGGTATTACAGCCTATCAAATACATTTCACCTGCAGCTTCACGTATTGAACGATACAAATGATTAATTACTTCTGCGGTAGTTTTCGAATTGTCGGAAAAACGCCAGCCCTCTTCGGTAATTTGATCTTTCATCTCAAAGCCCCATTTGCCTGTGATATCGAAGGTCGAAAAATCGTGCTTCACCATCTCAAATCCCCACAATTTATAAGTTACAAAATTATTTTTCATGCGTTCTATATTTTCCGGGATCGTGGGGTCAAGTATTGGGTTTAAAGGGTTCTCCCGCCCCCTGATCTTAGGCAAGAGTAAATTTTTAGGGTCGGTGCTTTTGGCACACAGTGGTCTTGTCCATAAACCTGGTCGCATCCCAATTGCCTTGAGCTGGCTTGCGAGCGCCTGTATATCTTTAAACTTCTCATTAGCTTTTGAAAAATCTTCCTGCCAGCAACAATCGCCCGGTAATGCAGGCGCATATTTGGCCCATCCGGCATCGATAACACAAAAGGGCAGGTTTCCGGTGTCAGAAACAAGCTCGCTCATTAATCTGGACTGCTTCAATATCAGTTCCGGCGAATTATTGCCATAAGCATAATACCAGTCGTTAATTCCATAAATCGGTTGTTTTGGTAATCTCGACTGCTCACACATGATTCTGCAAAACCGCCGCTGAGTTTGAAAGGTTGACTCTGGTTCACTATTGCAAGTAGTTACAATATTAGCCAGGTTTAGTTCTCGGTCTCCAAGCCATACACCTGTTCCACCAGAACGCGTATTCAGGGAAAGTTCCAAAGTGGCAGGTCTTAAACTCCAGCTGCAAATGCTATTACAGCCAGTTTTTACTCCAAAACAAGCAGTTGAATTCTCGTCATATATTGTCAGGTACCAAGGTTCCTTCTTACCAAAGTCGGGTTTGCTCCACCCAACATCCCCGTATGTCCGTTCCCAATGGTCACCAAGGCATAAAGCTTTTTCGCCAAGATGATGGTTCCATATCAGTTTAACCTCTTTGATAGCGATCTTAGGAGAGTTTAATAACACCACCAAATCATTTGCAGTCAACTTTGCAGTGACAATTACATCATGGTATTTAAAATAATTTTCGTTTGAAACTGTACATTTTCGCCAGCCGTCGTCAGTTAGGAGCATAACCGCATGAGGCGGTTTTATGATATGGCCAACTGTAGCAGCCGAAGTTAATCTACCAAACAAAACGCCAGCAATAGATAAAGAGGAAATCCTTATAAAGTCCTTTCTCTTCACTTTAAAAATTTTTGTGACCCGGCCCCAGGATTCAATTTCTACTGCAAATATTTTTTTAAGGCGTCCCAATAATGCTGCTGCCATCCCATCGCTAGATGTGACTTTAAGCCTTCCGGGAATCCTATATGATCGAATATGAGCTGCGTTCCTAATCCATCAGGAATAAACTCGAACCTTGCAATTGAGTATGCACCAGGGGGCCAGTTCGACACGCGCCAGGCTTCGACAATTCGACGATTTGGAACCAGTTCAAGTATCCTTCCGAAAATCACTCCGTCAAAGAGGGAGAAAGCGCCCCCGACCACGGAATCGATACGGGCTGATGTGTCCGAGAAATTATCGAAAGACTTTTTGACGCATTCGCTAAACCGTTTTGAACTTAATAAAGTCTCATAGACCTGTTTTGGGTTTGTTGAAAAGCGAATTTCCTGGTGGATCGTGATTCCGTGAAGTGAGTCCCGGGATCCACCGGGTATTTTGTCGACATCTGGTTTGCCTTGAGCAAAAAGAGTTACTTGAAAAATGCAAATCGTTGGTACAAGTAACGCGACGCGGCCCATACGCTCAAATGTACTTTCATTATAAACCGTCATTCCTTCAACCGTATTTATGAATTTCAAAAGTAGTTTAGTTTGCAGTATAAGAGAAATCACCCCGCCAGATTTTTTTGCCCAACACCTTGCCCATTGAATATTTTATTATAAGTCATCGATTGTGCTACATTCGGATAATGGATCTCTATTGGAGGCTCGTCGCAAACACCTGCCCCCGTAACTGGCAAGCTTCAAAATACCCACAATGATGACAACGCTTAAAAAAATAATTATCAGAACTTGTTTGGTTTTTATCATCCTCATTCCAATTGCTGCCTTTGCCCATTTCATTATTTTTCCGCAGGAAACGAGGAGCATTTTAATTGGCCTTTCAAATTTCAATAAAGAAGGCCATATCTATTTTAACGCCTCGTCACCTCACCGCAAAATCGATAGTTTAAAATTGCTGATAAACAAAGCCTCAGCCCGTATTGATAGTTTTTGGGGGCAAAAAATAAGTAATCCCAGGTTTATTTATTGCGACAACGAAGATGATTTCCAAAAATATTGCGTCAATCCCTCTGCGCCTGCTGCTACTTATTTAAAATTTGGTTCCGTTATTGTATCAAGTGCAGATGCAATGGACCTGAATATTATTGCTCACGAATTGTCTCATGCTGAGTTTTATGAACGAATCGGATTCATCAAATTCAATTATAAAATTCCCAGCTGGTTTAAACACGGGCTGGCAATGCAAAATGATTATCGAGATTATTATTCTGACAACACGCTGATGGAAAAATCGAAAAAATTCAGGAATTTACCGGATATTAAAAGCATCAAATCAGATGCACAGTTTTACTCAGGTTCCCGAGAGCAAATTATGCTCAACTATATGGCCGCGAAACACGAAATAAAAAAATGGTATACAAAAACAAAGTTGATCAAATTTATTAATGAAATCAATTCGGGTAAACCATTTGAAGAAGCCTTTCACTGCGATGGTTGCCGTTAACCCCAGGGTTCCTCCACACCTGGCAATTCCATTGACTTCTCTAATTTTAATGGCTGCTGGCAATTTATATTAAATCATCCCTCCCCAGGCGCTCTATGCCTTGATTTATGCCGGACTTAATCAGGCTACCATAGCCATCTTCTGGCAGATGGGTCGAATACCTATTTGCCAGCATGTAGTTTTCACGGGCTTTAACGGCATCGCCGAGATTCTCAAAATCTTTGGCGATATTTAAATAAAGTGACGGAAATATTGATTTAATCTCGAGGCTATTTATTTCTGAAGCATATTTCAGTGCTATCATGTCCCATTCCAATTTTTCGGCGTGGCCGTTTTGATGTCTGGCGACGTAATGAGCGGCTGTAAACTTTTCGTGTGCATTGCCGGCTTCTTTCCAGGCCTGTTGAAATAGTCTTGCGGCTTCTGCCGGGCTCCCTTCACCTTCTAATTGCATACCTCGCGCACATAATTTATTGATGGGATTTTCTGGATCGAATTCCATTTTGTTAACAGTTTGGTAATCAAAATTAATTTTCCAAATTATCATCTGTGGCGCCTAAATCGAAAAATCAGTGAAATTCCATAACGCATTGTTCCGAGCTATTATCAGTCCGACATTTAGTGCTAATGCGCATAGGTGCGACGCTCCGTTCAAGGGCAAGAGGTCTATTCGGACGCTGGGCATTGCAGCAGGCTAGGAACCTCCCTTAAGTTTTTTGAGCTGATTGGCACCATTACTATTAGCGGGATTGAGTTGGATCGATTTTTCATAATATTTGATCGCCAGTTCTTTGTCACCCTTATCCATATACACCTCTCCAAGGCTGTCCCAGACGTTCCAGCTCGCAGGATGATCTTCGGTATTTTGCGTGAATACCAAAATGGCATCGTCGAGCTTTTTCATTCGCACAAGCAAATATCCCAGTTCGTTCATGCTTTCCTCACTGACGCTATCACCGGTCGCTGCCCGTCGCTCCCGAAACTCTTTCAACGATGCCGTAGCTCCATTCGCCAGGATTGACTTGGTTAGCTTCCTGCCGGGAGAATTGTATCGATCGTAGTTCAAATGTGCCAGAGCAGGATGGCTGCCACCGATCGCGTCATCCAGGATCTCTTTGGTGATAGACAGGCCGTTAGTGCCGTTCGCAAAATAGACTACGGCGCTTTTGTTCGGAAGGAACGCGGTGACATAGGCTTTCGAGTCGCCGTTATCGCCCCAATGCCAAAAATAGCTTCCTTCGGGCATGGTCTCCAAACCGACTCCCAGACCCCAGGCAACCTGGGGGTATTTGGCATCAACGCGGGCCTGCGGCGTGAGCATCTGCTGCCAGGTCGATTTTTTCAACCCGGTGCCGTTCAATATCGCGATAATTAGCTTGGCGTAATCCTGCGGGGTCGTTGAAAGGCTCGCCGCAGCATTCCCGTCATCGTGCAATGTGTCCTCCTTCACGTCATCAGGCTGGTTTCTCCCGCTTACTTTTCCAAGCAGGTCGTGTCGGTATACTTTTAGGGAATCGAATCGGTTGCGCCAGATATAGCTGCTTGCCGTCATACCCAACGGCTGCAATGCATAATGCTGCATGAATGCCTCGAACCGCATCCCCGTGATCTTTTCCGCGACCCTCGATAAATAAACCATCCCTTCTCCGGAATAGCTCCACTTTTCTCCGGGATTAAAATGGATGAGGAGTGTCTTAGTTCCATCCTGGTCTCTCCAGTTCGGGAAGCCTGACGTATGACTCAGTACGTGTCGCGCTGTGATCAGGTTGATCCTATCGTCGCTCACGACATCATAGTTGTTGCCGAGATATTTGTTGAGCGGCGTATCGAGGTTCAGTTTTCCTTCATCCACAAGGCGAAGGACGGCGTAGGCGAAGACAGGTTTGCTTAATGATGCCGCTTCAAAGATAGTATTTGTCGTGACCGGTTTTTTAGTTTCCGCATTGGTGACTCCAAACCCTTTTAACCAAACCAACTTACCATCCCGGATCAAAGCGATTGACATCCCGGGGACATCGGACTTTGCGAGCAGCACGGGAATATCAGTTTCGAGTCTTTGAATTGCCGCATCCGGCGGCACCATGCGAGACTGCTGGGCATGCAAAAAAAGCAATGGTAATACGAGTAGCGAGATCAGGACGATCCTCATGAAGATTTTGTTTTGGTAAAGCTAGGCTGCAGGGGTGGTACTTCCCAAAATTTGCGTGAAATCACCTCATCTCATCGACGAGTATCACATGCACTGTGACGTGGCTGCCACTCATATGTACAATTATCCGGTTCAACGGTTAGAATATTTAAGTTTCGATATACTACCAACCCCGTCTCTCCGCCACGGATCAAATTACCGTTGAAAATCTCACTACATCGATAATAGCGGTTCTCCCCTTTCGGAGTCCTGTCAGGATAGGACTGCGACAAGTTCCATGGATCATATATTTCAAAAAATTCATTTTCATCTGTCTCCCGCTACCCTTTCGAGGCGAGCTGTGCAGTTAACCCTGCAACCCGGCGGTTCAGAAAACGGGTCGTAATTTACCGTGCAGGAAGACACGAAATGCTATCTTGCATCCGGAATCATGACGGATGATACAACTGCCAACAATTCTTCGCGGACTGCCGGTTTATTTTTTATCCGCGCACTTCTTGGATTGATATTTCTTATGCAGGGGTATGGCAAGGTATTTATCTTTGGCGTCGGCCGTGTATACCAAATGTTCTTTGCCGAATTTGAAAAAACATTTCTTCCTCGCTGGCTAATCACCGCCACCGCCTATTACACCTCTTACATAGAGCTGATCGGAGGAATCTTACTGATTTCTGGGTTGTTCAGATCGGCAGTTCTATATTTTTTGGCGTTGGATCTGCTGGTCGTATCCTTCGGCCACGGGCTACTTGAACCGATCTGGGATCTTAGCCACGTAATCCCGCGGGCTCTTCTGCTCTCGGCACTTTTTTTTCTGCCAGCAAGTTGGGATAAATGGAGACTCGACAGCTTGTGGAGGCAAAACAAAAACTAATTCCTGAACATTATGAAAGCTTTCCGAAAACTGTAGGATGCAATGGTATATTAAATCTAAAATCATGCGAGAAAGTATTGAACTATATATGCACTCGCATGATATAATGCATCAACCAATCACCCACCAGCCAAGATTTCGATTCGCGAGGAAATAATCTGATGGAGGATTCCTCGCTTCAGGGATTCACCAGACGGAGATGCCTGCCATGGCGACAAGATAAATTCCAACGAAAAGCCAATCCGTTCGTCCAAGGAAATGGTGCATCTGACATTGATAATTTTAATCGTGATTAGTTGCAGAACTCGTGGGAAGCCTAAGACAGGGATTAATGCGGTTCAATAACTGCGGTGGCAGTTGGCTCGGACTTATTCCGCCTTTAGAGTTTTAGCAGGGTTTAATCGAGCAGCCTTGATAGCCTGGTAACCAATAGTGAGCATAGCGATCAATGCAGCGCTTAACCCTGCCAGCAGGAATATCCACCATGAAATACCGGTGCGATACGCGAAATTCTCCATCCATTGGTGCATAGCCCACCAGGCAATCGGAAATGCGACAAGCGAGGCAATGCCGACAAGTAGTAAAAAATCTCGGGTTAATGTAAAAACGATGCGTGCGGGCATGGCTCCAAGTACTTTCCGGATGCTGATCTCCCGAAACCGTTGACGGATAGTATAGGCTGAAAGACCAAGAAGGCCCACCGACGCAATAACAATGGCGAGCAGGGAAAAGATGGTAAAAATCTTTTGTTCTGTCTGTTCGGTCTTGTACTGTGCTGCGAGCGCCTCATCGAGAAAGCTGAACCGGAAATCCTGGTCTGGTGCATATTTCTTCCAGGCCTTTTCAATTCTGTTAACCGCAGCAATCAACTGGTTCCCCGCAATACTGACACCCGCCGTCCCCCATCCGAATTTATTTGAATTGACGATGATGAGCGGTGCGATTTTCTTATACAGCGACTGAAAATGGTAATCCCTGACCACGCCGATCACCGTAAAAATATAAGGCTTCGTGCTGTCGCGGCTGCTTAGTCCGCGTTCAAGGCATGTTATCCTTGAACCAATAGGATTTTTTAATCCAAAATCCGCCACGGCGGCTTCGTTAAGCACGACGGCCAGCGAATCCGATTTGAATTGCTTTGAAAAGAAGCGGCCTCCTTTAAGTTGCAAACCTAAAAGGCTGGCATAATGATCATCTACTTGCGACAACCGGTCGGTGCGCGATGCACGGTTCTCAAGCGATACCCATGTCGCGCCGCCCTGTGAATTATCGCTTCCGGGAAGGCCATCACACCTGGTGACAGATTCAACCCCCGGTATGGCTAAGATTTCATCAAGAAAGGCGGAGCGCTTGTCCCCCTGCGAGGTAAAAAGTCGCCACACCCCATCAACTGAAACAATGGCGTCCTTTCGGAATCCCAGGCTGTCTCCGAGCATATACTGCATTTGCTTATCGACGGTAATCGTACAGATGATCAGGATCACAGAAACGGCGAATTGGAAAACGACGAGCGCATTGCGTAACATGATCCCTCTTCGGTTAGAACGAAATCGTCCCTTGAGCACCTCAATGGGATCAAAAGCAGAAAGCACCATGGCCGGATATATTCCCGCAACCAATCCGAGCAGGATGGCAAACGCGACGAGAAAGAGAAGGTGAATGGGCTCAAGCAGGTAAAGAAAAGTTAGGGATTGCCCTGCGACTTTGTTCAGAAGCGGTGTCAATAGAAATGCAAGGAGTAAGGCAAGGATCATGCTCGCAAAACTGAATAAAATGGATTCGGTCAGGAATTGCCGCACAAGCACTGCTCTTTGAGACCCAAAGGTTTTCCGAATCCCGACTTCCTTTGCTCTTTCTACAGACAGCGCAGTCGATAGATTCACAAAATTGACGCAGGCCAAAACAAGAATAAATAGCGCGACGCCACCAAAAATGCGAATGAATTTGATGTTGCCGACAGGCTTGAGCTCAGCCTCCAATTGCGAATGCAGGTGAATATCCTTCAAGGGCTGTAGGAAATATCGATAGCCATTGCCTTCGGCCAGGAATTTGTCATATGGCTCCTGGAAAAGTCCGGGGATTACGGGCGCCACATATTTATCAACCACGCGCTGCAGTTTCTTCTCCAGTGCAGCGGCAGAGGCGTTCTTGTTCAGCAAGAGGTAGGTGTATGGGCCGAAATAAACATATTCCGGCGTGCTCATAAAGCGGAGACCCGACGTGGTGCCCAGTATGTCGAAATTAAAATGCGACTTTGCGGGCCAGTCTTCACATACGCCGGTAACCAGGAACTTCCCCTCCCCAAAAAAATCGATCTCCTTACCCAGGGCATTCGCCGCACTCCCGAAGAATCGTTTGGCCGTCGTCTCGTTCAAAACAACAGAAAGTGGCTTTTGTAGAGCCGTATTTTTGTCGCCCTCCAGAAAATTGGAAGAAAAAACATTGAAAAAATTCGAATCGGCGGTGAATACTGCGTTATCGATAAACGTCTTGTCCCCTACGATAACCTTCATAGGATCATAGGAATCGAACATTATCCTTACTGACTCGAGCACTTCCGGGAATTCCCTTTTGACCGCCTCCCCGATTGATCTTGGAATCTGCCCGATGAAAGCGGAACGGGTAGGATATTTTCGCTCGAGCGCGAGCCGGAATATCTGGTCGCCCCTGTCTTGAAATTCATCATATCCCAGTTCACTTTGGATGTACAGTGTCAGCAGCATGCAAACCGCGACCCCTGTGGCAAGACCGAATAAGTTAATAAGAGTATATCCTTTATTCTTGGAAAGATTTCTCACCATGACCCTGAAGTAGTTCTGAAACATAGGAATGGCATTTGAAATTTCTCATTCAAGGTAGACAGTGCGCCGGTCTTGAAATCCTACTCCTTATTAATTTTAGGTTAAAGATTACATGTCGTTGTCAGCAACAGCACTTCGTCCTGCAGGTTAATTGACGATGGCACTATTTCTTTTTAAATTGAATTTTCTCAGCCAAGGATGGTAAACTATCCAGGCGCTAACGGAAAATAATTTATTGGTAACAGAACCGGTTCCTCAGCTCGGACATTCTTGGTTTTATTTTTGCGCCGGAAAAAATAAAAATTGCCTGGAGCTGTGTTATTTGGACACCGAGGTCCTACGATTGGGCATTCTCGCACACTTGCATGGATCAATAACCCGCATTCTGACTGATGTTGGGGTTTGCAAGGGTTTCGACTTCGGGTATAGGCATTTGGCGCCGGGTATCCGAAGCAGAAATGACCAGGGGAGTCTGGCCAGGGTACTCCTGGGAATTGTTCTCCCTCACGATATCCAGATTTAGCCGGATAAAATCCCAAAACCGAAAACCTTCGAATGCAAGTTCCTTTCGCCTTTCACTGAGGATCGCCGACTCGAGTGAGTCTCCCGTCGCAGTATAACCGGAAAATAGTGGATCTCTTGCCTGCGCGACTTCGTTTAAGACCGTCAGAGCAGGTTGGTCACTGCCATTCATATGATAAGCTTCCGCCAGGATTAGCAGCACTTCGGCATACCGAACCACTTTGGAATTGTCTGTCCCGTCAGGGTTGGAAGTGTTTGGATACT
>JAJPJP010000015.1 GCA_021324175.1 Chitinophagia bacterium | reverse complement strand
TCAGGGTTTCATGCGGCAGCTGGAAAAAAACAAAGTGAATGCCAGGCTGAGGCGCAGTCGCGGTAAGGACATCGACGCTGCCTGCGGCCAATTGGCCAATAAAAATTAAGGTCCATCCGCCAACTTTTCGGTAAAAGCCAGGATTTTAAAGGCCATTAGGCATCCACTTCCATTAAACCGGCGCGCAGCCAACCGGTCAAAAGCCTGCAAAATATGATGATCATGAAGAAACTACTAACACTGGCACCCATTGTTTTTATCGTACTGGCTGCCAGCGCACAATCAAACAATAACGGGGGACTGAACCAGGACTCGGTCAAACGCGGGCACCATGTCTGGCGCGGCGATAGAACGGATTCCTCCTTCAGGGACCGCCGTGCATTCAGGGACCATGCGGTCAATCGGTTTGGAGAACGGAATTTCCGGGGCCGATTTGACAGGTCACGCCAAAGGGATTTGGCATTTAGCCGGGGCAGGAACTTCCACTATACAGCGGATCAACGCCGGCAGATGCATGCCATCAATCAAGACTACCGCAAGCAGCAACAGGATCTTTATCGGCAGGATAATCTCACATTGCGGGAATATAAATCACGTCTGCTTGCGCTGCAAAAGGATAGAAAAAGCAAATTGCAAAATCTGTTGACTCCGGAACAAAAGACCGCGATGGCCAACTGGAAGAAACGCCGGTCTGAAGATAGGCAGGTCAGGGCAGCAGCCCAACTTGAGCGGATGAAAATCAGGCTGAAGCTAAGCGATGAACAGGTATCTAAAATTCAGTCGCAAGAGTCAGACCTTCACTCCCAGATTGCCCAAATCAGGCAAAACGATGATCTTTTACCTGACCAAAAGAGGGACCAGCTGAAAGCCCTGTTTGAAAAACGGGATCTTGCGATGAAGTCTGTGCTCACGCCTGAACAATATTCGCAATTTGAAAAATTCCACCACCGGCATTTTGGCTATGAACCTGTGCGAAGTGAAATGAATTAGATGCGTAAGTTGAATTGCCGCTAACCGGGCCGCTCTGTTTTTGGGCGGCCTTCGTCATGGTAATTAGCTACATTTGCGCCGCTGTCAAAACAGCCGGACAATGAAACGCCGAACAGACAATTTCAACAAATTTACAGACCGGAAAAAAGACGGAGCGATTCGTGAGGAATTCCGGCGTGAAAAAAGGATCGCCAGAAAAGAGCGCGAAGAGGCGATCAATGCAAGGAGAACTCCGGGAAAAGAAAATGTAACCAGGCCCGGAACTGAGATGCCCCTGAATAAATTTATTGCGCATGCCGGAATATGTTCCCGCCGCGATGCTGCCGAACTTGTCAGGCAGGGGAAAGTGACGCTGAATGGCAATCCGGTACTGGAGCCCGGAACCAAGGTTTCTTCTCATGATGTCATCAGGCTCAATGGAAAGCAATTGGCGATTGCGCAAAAATTGGTCTATATATTATTGAACAAGCCCAAGGATTATATTACCACCACCGAAGATCCGCGTGGTCGAAAGACCGTCTTGGATCTTATCCGGAATGCGACGGATCAGCGGGTTTATCCGGTCGGCAGGCTTGATCGCAACACTTCGGGACTTCTCCTGTTCACCAATGACGGGGAATTGGCGCAGAAGCTGGCGCATCCCAAGCATGAGGTCAAAAAGATTTATCATGTTCAGCTCGACAAGCCCCTCTCCAAGAATGATTTTGACAGGATTCGTGCAGGGATAGAATTGGAGGATGGGCAGGCACAGGTTGATGATCTGGGTTTTCCGGAGCCAAAAGACAAGACCCAGGTCGGCCTGGAAATTCACAGTGGCCGTAACAGGATCGTCCGCAGGATATTTGAACAACTTGGCTACGACGTCAAAAACCTGGACAGGGTCATGTATGCGGGCCTCACCAAAAAAAATGTACCCAGGGGAAAATTTCGTATCCTGACTGAAAAAGAAATCCGCATCTTAAAATGGCTCAATTCTTCTACCGCTAAATGAACCTGACAGTCAAAAATAAACTGGAGATTATTTTTGAAAATGCGGACCTGGTTGCCATAAACAAACCCCCCGGAGTATACGCCATTCCATCTTCGGATGGAGCGGGGATTTCATTAAAAGATCTTCTCGTCCAAAAATACGGCAGCATTTTCACCGTTCACCGGCTCGATCTAGATACGAGCGGTGTCATGGTCTTCGCGAAAAATGCGGCTTCGCATAAAATACTGTCACAGGAATTTGAAAAACGCGAAGTAGAAAAAAAATATTTCGGTATTGTTCATGGCGTCATGGCTGAAGACAAGGGGGCAGTAGATGTGCCTCTCGCGGCGCATCCCTCAAAGAGGAACCTGATGCTCATTTCTGAAAAGGGGAAGGAAGCTCGCACCGGATACGAGGTCACGGAGGCGTTTCGAAATTATTCGCTGGTCCGATTTCAGCTGTATACGGGACGGATGCATCAAATCCGGGTCCACATGCAGCATCTCGCACATCCCATTGTTTGCGACAGGGTCTACGGCTCTGGCGACCCGGTTTTTATTTCCTCGTTTAAGCGTGGATTCCGGCTGTCCAAAAAAGACGAAAGTGAAAAACCCATCATGTCGAGGCTGGCCCTCCATTCCGCCTCCCTGCAGTTTGAATTTTCTGGACACGACCTGATCAGGATTGAATCACCACTACCCAAGGACATGAAGGCGTTTCTCAACCAATTGCAAAAATGGAATCGCTGAACGCTAGTATTTCCTTCTCACCGTTTGAAAGTCCTTCGAAATCCAGGCATACATGGCGCCAACCGTGTCCTTGCGCGGTTCCTTCATTTCAACCCTGAATTGGCAATCGTAGACGGTTTTGTCTTCGTAAAAGATGACGTCCATCACATGAAACCTGACCTTGGTGGTATCCTTTTGCCCGTTCAGGTATTTTTCCATGGTGGTCATCAGGACATTCTTTGTGTCATCCGGTTTCAAATGCCGCTTACACGATAAAAAAATGCCTGCGACGATCACCAGGGATACCAAAATTTTTTGCACATTTTTGTTTTTAGGCCAACAAAATTATAGGTTTTTTGACTAGCTGGCAGCGTGACATGAC
>JAJPJP010000322.1 GCA_021324175.1 Chitinophagia bacterium | reverse complement strand
GAATTCTATGAAAATATCCGAGACAGGCCCGTGACGCACGGAGAAACTCCGACGCAAATACTGGCAGCTTTAGGTAAACGCGACCTGCCACTCGAAGGCTGCGCTGCACCCGCGCTTCTGAAGAAGACGATTGATTTGATGCTCGAGCATTCGCTATTCAACGGGCACCCTAAATTTTATGGATACATTACCTCTTCACCCGCGCAAATCGGAGCCCTCGCAGACCTTCTCGCGGCTGCGGTAAATCCGAACATGGGGGCAAACGTGTTAAGTCCTGTGGGAACTGCGATTGAGAAACAAACCGTGAGCTGGCTGGCGGAATTTATCGGTTTCCCGTCAGATTGCGGGGGCATTTTGGTCAGCGGCGGAAATATGGCAAATTTCACCGCGTTCCTTGCTGCGAGAACTGCCAAAGCGCCAAGGAATATGAAGGAAGAAGGACTGGCTGGCATTGCCGGGGAAATGGTGTTTTACTGTTCAAAGGCTACTCATACTTGGATTGAAAAGGCTGCGATTCTTTTTGGTCATGGCACCAGGGCCGTTCGCTGGATTCCCGCTGATGCAAACAATAAAATCGACACGTCGATTTTATCCTACACCATCGGTGAAGATTTGCGGAATGGAAAAAAACCATTTATGATAATCGGCAATGCCGGTGACGTGAGCACGGGCGCGGTAGACGATCTTGCCGCCTTGTCCTCCATCTGCAAAAAATACGAATTGTGGTTTCATGTTGACGGGGCTTACGGTGTACCTGCAGCAGTCGTTCCGCAATACAAGCATTTATTTAAGGGTATCGAGGATGCTGATTCGATCGCCTTGGATCCGCACAAATGGCTTTATGCACCACTCGAAGCGGGCTGCACGCTCGTGAAGAATCCGCAACACCTGGCCGATACCTATAGCGCCCACCCCGTCTATTACAATTTTAACCTCCAGGAAGGGGAACCGGCACTGAATTATTATGAACACGGTTTTCAAAACTCGCGAGGTTTTCGTGCGCTAAAAGTCTGGATGGGCTTGCAGCAGGTTGGTAAAAATGGTTATATTAAAATGATTGGCGATGATATTGAACTTTCCCGGCTATTGTTCACCGAAGCGGGTAAGCATCCGGAACTTGAAGCCATTTCGCAAAGCCTGAGCATAACGACATTTCGATATGTCCCGACCCAGCTCGACCGTCTAAATAAAGAAAATGAAGCGCGCTTAAACGAGCTCAACGAAAAACTAGCAAATCAACTGCAACAGAAGGGAGAAGTCTTTACTTCGCACGCGGTGATCGGAAATAAATACTGTCTGCGGGCCTGCATAGTCAATTTCAGGACATCAAAAAAGGATATTCTTGAAGTGATTGACATCATTGTACGGGAAGGCAGAAGCCTCAGCAGGGACCTGTCATAGGTGCTTCCAACCTTAATTTCTAGATTTCACTCTTGCGCCAACTCGCCGAACCAATAGGTAGCCGTGACACCTTGCCATCTTATACTTTTCAATCAACTCACTCCGGCTAACCCCACGATCAACCTGTTTTACAACTTTCAAAATAAATGCCTTACTAAAAGCCTTCCACCTGCGCTTCTGGCAGGGATACTCTTCAGCTTGATTTGTTAACATACACTAGTTTTTAGTGTATAGTAAAATCAGGACGAGACATTTAGAAAAGCAAAAGCCGCCCAAGTAAAATTTTTAACGGCTTTCATGACTTATGAAGAGAAAGTAAGGACTGCTAATGAACTGGTCTGAGATTTGCAGTTTTCCATTTTGAGCGTCTAATCATCATGACGGATAAACAATCACAGACCATGGATAAGAAAATCTTATTTGTATGCATTCATAATGCAGCACGCAGCCAAATGGCTGAGGCATTTTTGAATAAATATGGCGGAGAAACATTGCATGCCGAAAGCGCAGGAGTTGAAACTGGCAGCCTGAATCCCTATGCAGTTGCCGCAATGAAAGAAATAGGGATTGACATCAGCCGCAATAAAACGCAGGAAGTATTTGATCTTTTCAGCGACGGCAAAATCTATAACGCCGTGGTCACGGTCTGCGATGAAGCTAGCGAACGCTGCCCGGTTTTTCCGGGTGTGCTCAAAAGAATAAGCTGGTCCTTACCAGATCCCGCCGGGTTCAAAGGAACGGAAGAAGAAATTTTGCAGCAGACAAGGGTGGTAAGAGATCAAATAAAAGAAAAAGTAATGGATCTGATTCTTAGAGGGTCAAGCATTGACTTTTGGATGATTCCCCAGGAAGAGCTGCACAGGTAAAACAGTTTGTATAGCACCCGTCTATAACCGGAAAAAATTTTTTCCGGAAAATAGTTTAATCACACCGTTAGTTGAACCTCCGGGTTATAAAACCCGATATATTATTCAAACTATATCTTGAATTGCTACCTTACTTGCTCTCCCACCAACGGGTTTGAGCCGTTGCGGGTAGGCGGTATTGATCAATCAATTCGTTCGGAAGTTTTTGGTAACCTGCATGAATTTGGAGCGCTTGGAAAAGCAATTACAATGGAGGAAGCAAAGAAATTGGCATTGTAACCCTAAGATTAAAAACAAGCGGGCGGGTGGAACCTGCGTATATTCCATTAATTTTCTTTTGGCCTTTGGTGAGAGAAACTAAGATGCGAATTTGGCGATCTGTTTGGCTTATTTTCAATTCCTACAGATTACAAAGAAGACTGCGGGAAGCATATCACATTATAAAAGAACTAAAGAGAGCGCCATCACACGTTTATCTAGAATTAGGCTTTGAAAATTTGTCTCATTTCTCGTTCGTTTTTAAAAAAGCTTACGGGATTGTCTCCTCGAAACTGTAAAGGATTTTAATCCACTATTTAATTTTTAGATTAAGGAGAACAACCACCATCGCGCAGGCAGAATAACATTTGGCCTATTGAGTGTCTAATTCTTATCTGGCATTTGTCTTTCCTAAAAAACCGGGGGGTTCAAAAACGTACGAGCGCAGACCAAAAATACACCAGAAAAGGCGGTGTATTTTGTGGTGTACTTGCAGATGCTTGCATTTTCAATAAATTAAAAAACACTGAAAAGCGGTGATTTGCACTTTTATTCAGTATTCTGAGTGGTGTGGGGCGACTGAGAACCTTTACCAGACTGATAAGTTGAAATAAATAAAATCTTTGTTTTTGGAATTTGATTCACAATGTATTGTGACAAATAACCAATTATTTTTCTACCAAAACTTTTCCAAAGAACTTCGAAAATTTCACAATGTCTCCAAATCTGCACTGTTTTTTATGGCCTGATTCTGTGTCAATTCAAAGGTACAATAGTTGCAAAAAGAAGCAAAAATATCTTGGCGATTTTTTGAAAGAGAAAACTTAATTAGTCTAACCTGAATGCATTTCTCAAAATAATTGTTCGACGCTTTTATTTCCTAATTAATCTTTTAATTTTTAAGAAGTTTTGAGTTTGGCTGGATTTTCCACGCAGCTCGGCGATAGTTTTCGCCTTTTTAACGACTTGTTTTATTTCTTTATTCAGGGCAAATATATTTTTGACATAGCATTCAAAAAACAAATTATTTTTTTATGAAAAGAGTAAGCATATATGCAATGCTGGTTTTGGCAATGTTAGCCGATAGCAGTTTTGGATTTCCAATCCTTCACAGAAAATCCAGCACCCATTCTAAACATAGGCAAACAGTAAATTACAGTCATCCACCCACCAGCCTCCTCAAACTGCCAAATGATTTTCATGCGGAGATTGTTGCGGAAAACCTGGGCACTGCGCGGCATCTTGCGGTGACAAAGCAAGGTTTAGTGTATGTCAAACTCGGTAAATTAAAAAATGGTAAAGGCATCATAGCGCTGAAAGATATTAACGGCGACGGCAAAGCAGACAAAGAAATAGGCTTTGGAAACTTTATTGGCACGGGTATCTATATTAAAGATGGTTATCTCTATGCTTCCTCTAATACTGATGTTTATCGTTACAAGCTCAATGATAACGGAGAAGTCATTGATACAGCCCACGCAGAGAGGATAGTTACCGGCCTGCTCGACCGTCATGAACATAATTCCAAGTCTATCGTACTGGATAACAACGGAAATATATATGTCAATGTAGGGGCTTACTCTAATGCATGCCAGATGCAGGACCGTATGAGGGGTTCAGCTGGAATCAACCCTTGCCCAATACTCGACTCTGCTGCCGGGATCTGGCAGTTCAAAGCTGATAAAGAAAACCAAACATATAGTGACGGAGTTCACTATGCTTCAGGTCTTCGCAACGTAGTGGGGTTAGATTGGAATCAGCAACTAGACCAGCTCTTTGTCATGCAACACGGAAGGGACCAGCTTTTTCAACTTGACCCTGATCTTTATGATGCAAAAGCAAGCGCAGAATTACCGGCAGAGACAATGTACGCTCTTAGAAAAGGAGATAATGCCGGATGGCCTTACGTTTATTATGATCAATTTAAAAAGAAGAAAATATTAGCTCCCGAATATGGCGGAGATGGCCAAAAGACTGCAGGTGAAAATGCAATAGATCCTATTGATGCTTTCCCTGGTCACATGGCGCCTGATGGACTACTTTTTTATACGGGTAATATGTTTCCGGAAAAATACAGAAATGGCGCATTTATCGCTTTTCACGGATCCTGGAACAGAGCGCCCGAAAAACAAAAAGGATATTTCGTGGTTTTCCAACCGTTTAAAAATGGTAAGCCCTACGGTGACTGGGAAATATTCGCAGATAATTTTGCGGGTAGTGATGATATTACTTCTCCTTCGCAGGCGCTGCATCGTCCTTGCGGGCTTGCTCAGGGACCCGATGGTGCCCTGTACGTTTCTGAT
>JAJPJP010000153.1 GCA_021324175.1 Chitinophagia bacterium | reverse complement strand
GCAAAAATTTTCAATTTTTTCATTTATAAGAATCGGAATTAGGTCATTATTTATTATAGGTAATCTTCCAAACAGTACCTTTCGAATCATCGGATATATAGATCGAACCGTCCGGTCCTTGTGCAATTCCGCAGGGACGGTGTTTTGCTTTCCCAGGCGACATAAACTCGGGTCCGCCGGCAAAGCCGTCCGCAAATACCTCCCAATTGCCATTAGGCTTGCCATTCTTAAACGGTACAAATACCACATAATAACCTTCCTGCGGTTCGGGCGCTCTATTCCAAGAGCCATGAAAAACTACAAATGCTCCGCTTTTATATTTGGCAGGAAACTGGTCTCCAGTATAAAAAAGCAAGCCATTGGGAGCTAAGTGCCCCGGAAAGGCAACTATGGGGTCGGCTGCGTCCTCGCCTCCCGTTTTTTTGCCGTCGCCACCATATTCGGGAGCCAATATTTTTTTGTGCTGTATTTGGTCATAGTATATATATGGCCATCCGCCATTAAACCCCTTGTGTAACTCATACATACATTCTGCGGGTAATTCAGCGCTTTGCTTAGTATCAAACATGGCGGGAAACAAATCGTGCAACTCGTCCCTCCCATGTTGCATGACAAACAGGGTATTAGTCGCTTTGTTCCAATCCAACCCAACGACATTTCGAAGCCCCGTAGCATATCGAACACCGTCTCCGTATGTCTGGCTTGGTTTATTTGCACTGAATTGCCAGATGCCGCCGGCAGAATCCAGGATCGGACATGGCTTCATCCCTGGCGAACCATTTTGACGATCGGCCACCTGGCAAGCATTTGAATATGCGCCAATGTTCACATATAGGTTGCCATCATTGTCAAGGGCGATCGCTTTCGCTTCATGTTCGTGCCTGGACAGCAAGCCCGTGACAACTTTTTCCGGTTGTTCCGGGTTGGCAATATTATTGTCGGCGCCAAGTTTGAACCGAAATACTTCTTCGTCCGAGGTAGCGTACAAGTAGTCGTTTTTGATGGCAATTCCTGTACCTGGAAAATTTCCAAAGCCGCTGATGTCGTCCGCTTTTCCGTCTCCGTTTGTATCGCGTAGTCTAATAATTCCCTTTCCATTTTTCAGTCTGCCGAGCTTCACATAAACATCCCCGTTTTGATTCACCGCGAGGTGCCTCGCTGATCCTAATCCATCTGCGAAAACCGTGGCGTGAAACCCGGCAGGCACCGTGACAACCACATCGCCATCTCCGGTTTCTTGCGGCTTAATCCCTATCGAGGAATCTTCAGTGGAATTGTTTGCGCAGGCCGATATCGAAAATGCAAAAAAGATAGCCAGCAAATAACTGTTTCTTAAAAATAATTGTCTCATATTGCTTATTGAGTTTAAATGACTTGAAAGTTACGCCTTCTCAGGTTGAAATCTGGCTTAATGCGGTGATCAATTCGTTATTTTGGCTCGCCGTACCAACAGTAACTCTAAGGCATCTTTCGCATAATACGAAGTTGCTCCTATCGCGAACCACGATGCCCTTTGTAAGCAGGCTGCTATACACTGTCAAAGGATCGGCAAATTTGACCAGCAGAAAGTTAGTTTCGCTTGGAAACACCTCAAGTACGACTTGAATACGTTTAAGGCGAGACAAAAGCTGCTCTCGTAGCTCAACAATTTCACGCGTCATTTCGTTTACATAATTTATATTTTTTAATGCTTCCAATCCCATTTGCTGTGAAGCCTCGCTAATATTATAAGGCGGTTTGATCTTGTTATACAACAGGATGATCTCTTTGCTTGCAAAAGCCATTCCTAGTCGTAAACCAGCCAAGCCCCAGGCCTTGCTTAGTGTCTGCAAAATAATGAGGTTAGGATATTCGCCCAG
Source organism: Chitinophagia bacterium (assembly GCA_021324175.1). GTDB lineage: Bacteria > Bacteroidota > Bacteroidia > Chitinophagales > Chitinophagaceae > Puia. The sequence continues at coordinate 12,049 of JAJPJP010000153.1, read as the reverse complement.
CTCTAGGGTGAACGACTTGTGCTTGCTGAAGTTGACATATGCTTCGTCGATGACCACCAATCCCTCAAAATTATTCAGCACAATTTCGATGTCCCTTCTGGCCATCGCATTTCCGGTGGGATTGTTTGGCGAACAGATCCATATTATCTTGGTATTTTCATCAATCAGTTTTTCGATCTGTTGTAGATCCAATTGGAAATCTCCCCGCAACTGTGCCCGGCGAACGGCAATATCGTTGATCCTTGCGCAAACTTCATACATGCCGTAGGTTGGAGGACAAATGATGACATTGTCTTTGCCAGGTCGACAAAATGCCCTATAAAGCAAGTCGATACACTCGTCACTCCCGTTTCCAAAGAAAATGTGTTCTGACGGAATTCCCTTAATCTGTGACAATGCGTGCTTCAATTCGTCCTGCAGTGGATCGGGGTAACGATTGTAGGGGGGGCTGGATGACGAACCCAAAGAATTTTCATTTGCGTCCAAAAAAATCTTCGCTTCCCCTTTGAATTCATCGCGGGCAGAAGAATAAGGAACCATGTTCCTGATATTATCCCTGACCAATGTATCGATCGAAAACATAATCCTCGTTTTTTGTTTTTTCCTCGAACACTCAAAGTGACGCCAATCGGAGCCGGACGGATTCCGCATGACCTTGCAATCCTTCCGCCTCGGCCATAGCAATCACTGATGCCCCCAACGATTCGAGGCCCGACTTCGACAATCTCTGAAAGGAAATTTTCTTAAGAAAGCTATCGACAGATAAACCGCTCCAACTTCTTGCAAATCCGTTTGTCGGCAGAGTATGGTTTGTGCCGCTTGCGTAATCCCCAACACTTTCAGGCGAATAGCCACCCAGGAAAACTGATCCCGCATTTACCACTGAACGACCTAATTCAGCAGCATTCCTGCAATTTAAAATCAAATGTTCAGGCGCATATAAATTCAGAATTTGGAGTGCCTGGTCCGGATTTTTTACAATAATTATTTTGCAAGCACGGAGTGCCTTTGTCGCGATTTTTTTGCGAGGCAATTTGTCCAACTGGATTTGAATTTGAATCTTGGTCCGTTTCGCCAGGCCGGCAGAATCGGTCACCAAAATGACCTGGCTGTCACGCCCATGTTCGGCCTGCGACAACAAGTCTGAAGCTACGAATCGTTCGTCAGCAAATTTGTCCGCGAAAACAGCCAACTCACTCGGCCCCGCAGGCATGTCAATTGAAATTCCATCTCGCTGAATCAACTGTTTAGCGCAGGTGATGAATTGGTTCCCTGGTCCGAAGATCTTAAATACTGAAGGTACAGATTCAGTACCATAAGCCATTGCTCCGATGGCCTGCACCCCGCCTATTTTATAGATTTTTTTCAGCTCCAGCGTTTCGGCGACATAGAGTATTGCGGGATTCAATTTGCCGTCTGCTCCTGGCGGAGAACAGACAACAATTTCGCTGCATCCGGCAATGCGGGCGGGAATACCCATCATTAGCAAGCTAGAAAACAAAGGTGCGCCGCCACCAGGAACGTAAAGTCCCACCCGCTGAATAGCCACAGGACGCTGCCAACATGACACACCCGGCATGGTTTCAATAATTCTTTGAGGTACAGACTGAATCTTGTGAAACTTTCTAACATTACCAGTAGCTGTCTCTATCGCTTGCTTTAGCGCTGGTAGTATAGCTTTCCTGGCCAGGTCAAACTCCTCCTTTTTGACCAGAAAATTATCAAGTTCTACATGGTCATATTTCATAGAATATTTTCGAATAGCAGCGTCACCATTTTGCCTTACATCTTTCAAAATGGCTCGAACTTTTTTTTCAATTCCGGTCGCGTCGTAGCTAGGCCGCTTGAGTATCGTTCCCCAATCAAGGATTTTTGAATATTTAATAGTCTCCATTGTCAATGAGTTTAAACTGCCAGGAACTGATTTGTTATAGAATCATGTTTTCAATCGGCACCACCAAAATCCCCTGGGCTCCGCAGAGTTTCAGTTGTTCGATAATATCCCAGAATTCATCTTCATTCAAGACACTATGAACGCTGCTCCAACCTGCTTCAGCCAAAGGCAAAACCGTCGGGCTTTTCATCCCTGGTAACAGTCGTATAATTCTGTCTAATCTGTCGTTTGGAGCATTCAATAAGACGTATTTATTATTTTTGGCCTTTTTTACGGATTTAATTCTGAAAAGAAGTTTTGTCAGCAGTGCCTCCTTTTCATTTGAGAGATCCTGGTGTTTAATTAATATTGTACGCGATTCGAGGATGGTTTCAACTTCTTGCAGGCCATTCATAAACAATGTGGATCCGCTGCTTACAAGATCGCAAATCGCATCAGCCAGCCCAATGCCAGGAGCAATTTCAACGCTTCCGCTTATTTCGTGCACTTCTGCGCTAATACCTTTCTCATCGAGGAAATTTTGCAATAAGTAAGGGTAGGATGTTGCGATCTTTTTACCCTGAAGAAAGGACGAACTAGTATATTTTTCCCCTCTCTTCACTGCTATGCTTAAGCGACAAGCTGCGAAAGCGAGATCTTCTACAAAAGCAACCTTTTTCCTGCTTTCCAGCAAGACATTTTCTCCGACGATTCCGATATCGGCGACCGCATCTTCGACGTACTGGGGAATATCATCGTCCCTCAAAAAGTATACTTCCAATGGGAAATTGGATGCTTCTGCTTTTAGTTTGTTGACCCCATTCATGATATTGACTCCACATTCATGAAGTAAATTCACTGACCCTTCATGTAGTCTTCCGCTTCTTTGAATAGCGATTTTTAATTTTTGGTCCATTCTGGTGCATTTTGAAATAAAAAAGGCTTACTGTGCGTAAGCCTCGAATTCTTATTAAAGTTCATAATCATAACGGGCCTAGCCAAAAAAGCCTGATAAAATGGTGATGATTATGAAATATAATGTTCATAAATGATTTGCAAAATTAAATGCATTCGCGAGATCATCAAAAAAAATTTCGTGGATGGCTGCCGACTTATGAAGCGTCAAAAGAAAAGAATTATCTTTCGATTCAAATTGCCGAACCATGCCAAGGATTAGCCGATATTATGCGTTGCTGTTTCTTTTGCCAATTTTGACCGGAATACATAAGCCACAGGCCCAGAGCTGGAAACTCGTATGGAATGACGAATTTAACTACAATGGCCTTCCGGATTCAACCAAATGGAACTATGACGTCGGTGGCGATGGGTGGGGCAATAATGAACTAGAATGCTATACCAGCAATCGAATTGAAAACGCAGTTGTTGAAAATGGCAATTTGGTAATTCAATTGGTCAAAGAAAGATGGCAAAACAGCAATTATACTTCGGCCCGCCTAGTCACAAAAGGAAAAGGCGATTGGCAATACGGCAGGATAGAGGTTCGCGCCAGGCTTCCGAAGGGTCTAGGGACCTGGCCGGCTATCTGGATGCTTGGTTCAACTACTCCAATGAAGTGGCCCGACGACGGCGAAATTGATATCATGGAACACGTAGGGTTCGACCCTGGGTTCATTCACGGCTCGATACACTGCAAAAAATATAACCACATAATTCATACCCAAAAAACCGCAATTCTACAAGTTCCCGATTGCATGAATGACTTTCATGTGTATGCTTTGGAGTGGAATGCCGACAGTCTAAGTATTTGGGTAGATCAAAAAAAGTACTTCTCATTTACCAACGAACATACTGGTTATGATGCGTGGCCTTTTAATCAGCGAATGCATCTTCTCCTTAACATCGCCTATGGAGGTAATTGGGGCGGCGCGCATGGGCTTGATGATTCTATTTTACCTCAAAAAATGCTAGTGGATTATGTCCGTGTGTATCAATGGAAGTAATAATTTTCTGCACGTTGAATCATTAGTTTTACACCAATCCTGCTTTGCTTACGGCTGATGAAAAACCTGGCTAATTACCTGGTGGCCTTCTATGAAAGCCGCTACAGTGTCAGGGAAGGTACAACAATGAATATTTAATTCTAAGTATTGAAAAAAAATCCGAACGGAATGGTTATTAATTTAATTTTATGGAAAATTGACTTGTCATGAAAAAAAGCCTTGCATTACTGCTCCCCGTTGTCTGCATCTGTACCTGCCTGATGTCACAAACATTAAGGACACCCGCACCTTCTCCTCCCCAATCGATTAAGCAGGACTTTGGATTGTCAAGCATTGAAATATCATATTCGCGGCCAGGTATCAAAGGACGAAAAGTTTTCGGTGAATTGGTCCCATTTGGAAAGGTCTGGAGGACAGGCGCAAATGGCGCAACAACAATTACGTTTGGCGATGACGTAACCGTTGGAGGTCAGAAAGTCTCGGCTGGAAAATACGGTCTGCTGACGATACCTGGTGAAAACGAGTGGACGATTATTATTACCAGACAAACGGATGTAACAAGTCCCGCGGCATATAAACCCGAACAAGATCTAGTGCGAATCAAAGCAACTCCGCAGACTTTACCCTTTCCCGTCGAATCGTTCACCTTGAATTTTGGGAATCTAACAGGGAGTACCTGTGACCTTGAATTCTTGTGGGACAGGACATTCGTTTCTGTTCCTATTAAGACCGATATTGACCCAAAGATCATGACACAAATCGATGACTTGATAAACAAGGATAACAAACCTTACTATAGCGCGGCCCTCTATTATCTCGACAACGGCAAAGATTTGAATAAATCTCTTGAGTGGTTCAACAAGGCAATTGACCAAAATCCGGCTGGCTTCTTTATCTACTACCAAAAAGCGAGATGCCTGGCAAAGCTGGGCAAGAAAGAAGATGCAATTGCTACTGCAAGGAAGGGAATTGAATCTGCAAAAAGCGCACAGAACGACGATTACGTTTCACTTAATGAAAAGCTGATAGCCTCTTTAAAATAATTGGGTGTTGTTGTTCATTCTGATTTTTCTGGTGAAGACGGCTTCATCTTCGAATTATGTCATCTTTTTGAGTTTTAAAACATTCATGAGCGAACTGACCAAGATGACACCAATAGCGCCAATTGCGTTAAGCCAAAGAAAGCCAATATTGACTTTCCCCTGCTGATTTAGATAATAAATTAATATAATTCCTAATTCTACAACTATTGCGGAAAGGAATACAGAACTTCCGGAAATCTTTTTAAAATAAAAGGCGACAAGAAAGATTCCCAAAATAACGCCATAAAACAATGAACCAAGAACATTGACAGCCTCAATCAGGCTGTTGCCAATATTATAAGCAAGCTGTGCCACAACAATGCAAAAAATACCCCACAAAAAAGTATACCATCGGGATAAATTATATTCGCGCTCTTCGGATAATTCTTGCTTGGCAAATCGCCGATGGAAGTCAACGATTGAGGCTGATGCCAGGGAATTAAGTGCGGCGGCAATTGATCCCCAGGCTGCCAGAAAAATCACAGCAACCAAGAGGCCAATTAGGCCCTTTGGAAGATAATCAATAACGAACCTGAGAAAGATATAGTTAGTATCATTGTTATCCCCTCCCACCCTGCTGTCGCCAAGCCATCGCTTTAAAGTATTTTTATATTCGATCTTTTTATTTTCCATCGATTCAATCAAAGCTGGTAAATCCTCTTTTCTGCTTCTCTGCATCAACAAGACTTTCGAAGTCTGCAACGAGTCGTATTTTCTTTGAAGTAGAGCTGCCGAATCTGCAAATGGGGACTTAGCCAATACGCTGAGTTGCGATTGATTAAAAAAAATTGGCTCTTTAGTATATCTGTAAAATGCGAATACCATTACTCCCAGAAGTAAAATCAGAAATTGCATAGGGATTTTTACCAGCCCGTTGATCAAAAGGCCAAGGCGGCTTTCACCTGCAGACCGTGCCGTCAAATATCGACCAACCTGTGATTGGTCTGTTCCAAAGTATGAAAGCGCGAGGAAAAACCCTCCGATGACTCCGCTTAGAATATTGTAACGGTCACTCCAATTGAACCGGCCTTTAGTAACTCCTGAAGTAATGATATTGAGTTTACCCGATCGTCCACCAATGTGCAAAATTTCTTTCAGCCCCACAGTTGGCGGCAAAAGATGAATGACCATGTATCCTGCCACGCCCATCCCAAGAAAGATTATGATCAACTGCAGCTGCTGAGTATAGGCTACTGCCTTGGCGCCACCGGTAACCGTGTATATAATGAGCAATCCACCCATGAAAATGTTTGTCCAAAAAATATTCCATCCCAGCAGTGACGATAAAATAATAGCAGGCGCGGAAATACTAATTCCAGTCGACATTCCTCGTTGCAACAAAAAGAGGAAGGATGTAAGTGTCCGAGTCTTCAGATCAAACCGCCGTTCGAGAAATTCATAAGCAGTGTAGATTTTCATCCGGTGAAATACTGGAACAAATGTTATGCAAAGGACGACCATCGCGATGGGAAGGCCGAAATAATATTGAACAAATCTCATTCCGTCGGTGTATGCTTGTCCCGGCGCGGAAAGAAAGGTAATGGCGCTCGCCTGAGTACCCATTATGCTCAGCAAGACCATATACCACGGGACGGAATTATTGCACAAAAAATAGCCGTCCAAGTCCCTGGATGTACGGCTTCTGTATAACCCATAAGCAATTATCGCAACCAGTGTAACAACAAGTATTATCCAGTCGCGCTGACTCATGAAAAGTGTTTAGTTAAATAAAGAAAAAAAAGAGTAAGCGCAGCAAGGGTACCCAGTACTAGTGCATACCAATAACGCCAGGAAGGAAAGAGTGGCGCTTTTTCTTCGTCCTGCGAAACATCGCTCATACTACTATTGTGGTTTGTGAACTGCAATTGCCATGCATCGTCAGTTTCTATTCGCCTTTACTATGGTTGTCCCGGCGTTTGCCGGCCGCCAGGACTGCAATGAACAATCCGAAAAGTATTCCAATCAACAGACCGATAGTGGCCTGCCTTAATAATTTTCCTATGATGATGCCCACAATTATCGTGACAATCAATGCAACGTCTCTTCTGCTCATCTAATCAAATTGTTTAATTTTCCTGAGTTTAATTCCCCGCAACTTGTTGCGGAGATTTCTAACTGTGGTTTAGTTCTTGGAGGATATGGAGTCGATCTGAGAAAACCCTTAGATCGTAAATTCTTCGCTACTCGCATGTGGGTTGAAAGTTCCTCCCGCATGTGTCAGGCCGCGAATCAGTTGAAAATATTTTTTGCATGTAAGCCACAATTAAAATTTTTCAAATGTCTGGAACGGACGCTTTATTTCTGATGTCGAGCAACTGCTGCCAGGTAGTTCGCTTGGCGACAGTTTTATATCGCTGCTAAAAACCTTTTTTATGGTTTAAAGCAATAATATTAGCAAATAATCGGTAAGCTCCAGGTACACCCGCAGGCAGCTCACGAAAGAAAACAAGCCCTGTATATACAAATTTTCCCTCCCCATAGTCAGCAATAATCAAGCTGCCCTTTTGCTGGTTTTCCCCGGGATCATTCATTCCAAGTACGCTCTGAAAATTCTGGTCAGCGTTTGCCGCAAAGTAGATGCCACGCTCCTGTATCCATCCTTCAAAGTCCTTATCGGTGATCTTGTTTGGAAAATTCAACACACGATGAGATGGAATCAAAAAATCAACTTTGGCGGATTCATCGGTTACTCTCGCATTTGAAATTGTAAAATGATATGGACTGATCTTGCCATTGTCAGCTCCGATTCGGTTGCTTCGGTTGTACTGGACTATCAAATTTCCGCCAGCCTTTATATACCCCATTAAAATGTCATATTTGCTAAATAGCCAATCATGCACATCGAAAGCCCTAACACCCGTAATTATTGCATCAAATTGAGTCAGATTTGAGGCTATGATGTCTTTTTCTTTCAGGAGAACTACTTCATATCCCATTTGGCTGAGACAATCGGGAACTTTATCGCCTGCCCCTTCAATGTACCCGATTCTTTTTCCCGATGTTTTAATATCGGCAATCACGAATTTTATCCTTGTATCAACAAAATAGTCGATCCGGGGTATATGCTCGTAATTTATGGTTTCCAGTTCCTTAGCAGTATCCTTCTTTCCATCCAGGTTCAACTGCACGTGCGAATCAAAGGTGACTTCCCCCTTGGTCGCCGGCTTGGCGGCAAAGGGATAAATGGAATTGGCATTGTCAGGTAAAGTTTTCAACGTAAGCAGTCCGGTATTCAATAGCCCGACCGCCGGCTTTGTACCTCCAGGAATGCGATCCTGCGTGCGCACATCAAAATTCTTTTCTCCTCCATCAGTAAGAACCACCAATGAAGGATCAGTGGATGCGGTGACCGGAGGTAAAACTGTCAATGGCTCATATAAGTCTCCTCTGACAGGGTCAGTAAATCTATATCGAATGGGTCTGTCATAGGTTAATTCCTGACCTCCAATTTTTACTTTGAAATGCACCTCAAATGAAGGATTACTCTGCGGTTCACCAATCAATTCGAGGTCCTTGACATTATAAGAGCCAGGCGACATTTCCTCTTCAAGCCAATATGGTTGTGTTAAAGGTTTGTTTTGGGATACTTCGATGCGCTTCGTGAAGAAGAAATTCTTATTGTAAGTCAGCTGCTGATGGTAAAGCGTGTCAAATCCGTCAGTAGAGATCGCATCAACAAAGGTGCCACTTCCCAGCCGATCGATTGCTGTAAAAGTGACATCCATCGCCTGGCCCTGAACGACATATGCACTCTTGACGGTAGCCTCAAGCCACAAACCAGAACAGTCCTCAATCAATCCCTGAACGTCCCGCATTTTTTGAGTACGCCAATATCCGGCTTTCAGTTTACTGATTTCTTGGTATAATCCGATGAGCGGCGACAAGGACTTTTCAGGGTGACTCAGGTCATAGGTGCTGATAATTTCGTCGACTTTAGCTTGAATCGCATTTGCGCCTGGTACCCTACTCCAACTGGTAACGATACCCTCCATGATGTCAGTATGTGCCGGTTCCCCAGCAACAGGCGAAAAATATTCTAGTGATTGGCCTCTGGTTCTGGTTAGCGCCGCCCCTTGGCTCTTATGATTTGTGCGACTTTCCGCGGCAATTTCCCCATAGCTTTTCCCAAGCACGGCATTATATCCCCCAACGTCAATTTTCATTTGATCATCACTTGTAGTATTCGCATTAGGCCCGAAATTGAAACTGTTCCAAATTAACCTCTTGGCGTGCCAGGTCTTGACTCCGTATTTGAATTGTTCGGGGAACCTGCCCGGATCGGCCGCGGCCGCAAATGCTTCATGCGCCAGTACTGCTGATGCGGAATGATGACCGTGTCCTGCCCTCGAATCTTCAGGGAACCTAGTAACAATGACATCGGGTTGAAACTTTCTAATAACCCAAACCACATCACTTAGAATCTTGTCCTTCCCCCATGTCTTAAGGGTCTCGTCAGTTGATTTGGAAAAACCAAAATCGAATGCGCGCGTAAAAAATTGCTCGGCGTGATCAACACGTCGCGCAGCAAGCATTTCCTGGGTCCTAATCAAACCTAACTGCACGCCCTGTTCATCTCCGATGAGATTCTGCCCACCGTCTCCTCTTGTCATAGAAAGATAGCCGGTGCGATAAAGCCGATCTTCAGACAAGAATGCGATAAGTCTCGAGTTTTCATCATCCGGATGTGCAGCTACATATAATACCGTGCCCAAAACATTGAGCTTCTTCAGCCTTAAATATATCTCGGACGCGGTGACAGTCTCGGGATTTTGCGCAATTGAACTTACGGAAATCAAACTGAAAATCACTGCTAAGCAACAGGCAATCTTCTTCATGTAACAATTTTAATCGATAGAACCAGGGCAAATTAGCAAATCATTTCTTTTCCATCCCAAATTATAGTAGCGGGCGGACAAAATTCATCCGCCTGTACAATTTTCGTTCTAATCTCCGATATTTATTGTTGCTAAAGTCATTTAAACTTTACCGTTATGTACATGAAGACGCATGGCCAATAATAATGCTAAGGTTAATATATACATTTGCAATTCTTAAATACGGCTAAATGGTCTCAAGATTTTTTTTGAATATTGTATTGGTTGTTTTGATTGCTCAAAATTCAGCCACAGCTCAGCCGGGCAATAATATTGATCCGTTTCACTACTCTTCCCGGAAGAAAGTTGAATGCACACACGGTGCAGTAGTTTCAGCCCATCCGCTGGCGTCGGACATCGGAGTAGAGATCCTCAAGGAGGGTGGGAATGCTTTTGATGCGGCAATTGCCACACAATTTGCACTTGCAGTCGTGTATCCCGCGGCTGGCAACATTGGCGGAGGCGGATTCATGGTAGCACGAACCGCTGAAGGGAAGAATGTTGCAATTGATTTTCGGGAGAAGGCACCCGGGAAGGCTTCAAGAGACATGTATCTCGACGCAAATGGGAATGCCCAACCTGATAGGAGTCAAAATGGGCACTTGTCGACGGGGGTTCCTGGTAGCGTTGCAGGAATTTTCAAGGAGTTGCTTTTTGCCAAGCTGCCATTAAAAAAACTTATTCAGCCCGCAATCGATCTGGCTGAAAACGGTTTTGCCGTAACCGAGCCTCAAGCGCGGAGTCTCAATTCTGAACAAGGCGAATTCAGGAAATATAATACAGAGTTACCTGTATTTGTGCGGGAAAAACCTTGGAAAAAAGGCGATACGCTGGTTCAGAAGGACCTGGCCCAAACGCTTATTCGCATTCGTGAGAACGGATTGGCTGGGTTTTACCAGGGGGAAACTGCCAAACTAATCATAGATGAAATGCAGAGGGGCAACGGTATAATCACTGGGGCCGACTTGCTAAGCTACCAGGCAATTGACCGAGAGGCCGTCAATTCCACTTACAGAAATGTTTATATGGTAATTACCATGCCCCTTCCGAGTAGCGGCGGCGTGCTTTTGCCCCTAATGCTCAATATGGTTGAAGAACAGCCTTTGACCAATTATGGCTACGGGTCCCTCAAATCGGTCCATTTGATGACTGAAGTTGAGCGGTTAGCTTATGCGGATCGTGCAAAATATCTAGGAGACAAAGACTATTACGAGGTGCCAATTTCGACACTCACGAGCCGCCGATACGCAAAGGAACGGATGAAATTGTTCGACCCGGATAAAGCGGGCACTAGTGAAAAAATTCAGTCCGGCTCAATACCTGCCGAAAGCAAACAAACTACACACTTTGAAACGTATGATCAAGATGGGAATGCCGTCTCCATAACGACGACATTGAACAATTCATACGGCAGCAAAACAGTCGTCGGCGGCGCAGGGTTTTTTCTCAACGATGAAATGGACGATTTTAGCATCAAACCCGGTGTTCCGAACATGTACGGTGCTGTTGGAGGCGATGCAAACGCGATTGCCCCGGGGAAGCGAATGCTAAGCTCCATGACCCCTACCATTGTTTTGAAGGGTGGAAAGCCATTCCTCATTGTTGGAACGCCAGGCGGGACGACAATTACGACTTCGGTATTTCAGACAGTTTTGGATATCATTGATTTCGGACTGACCCCCCAGGATGCTGTGAATAAGCCCAAATTTCATCACCAATGGCTTCCTGACGAAATCATCATGGAACGTGATTTTAATCCAGCCATTATCGAACAACTAAAGCATATGGGGTACAAGATTCGGTTGACTTCGGAAATCGGACGAACTGAGGTTATTGAGATTTTGTCTGGCAACCGGATTACTGCGGTTGGCGACAAACGCGGTGAAGATACTGCGGCAGGGTATTGACGAAGCAAGGTTGGGAAGGAAAATATTTGAAACTAAATAAAACAATATGAACCTGGGCAGACTCTATTTAGATTCCGTTATGCGACAAATGACCTTGTCCAAACAATTAGCTGAAAAGACTTTCGAACAAATTAGTGATGCGGAATTCCACTATTGTCCCAGTGAAGAGTCTAATAGCATTGCGGTGTTAATTCAGCACATCAGTGGCAACATGATAAGCCGGTGGACGAATTTTTTGACTGAAGATGGAGAAAAACCCTGGAGGGAAAGGGATAAAGAGTTTGAAACTGAACAACATACAAAAACCTACCTGCTTCAGGGCTGGGAAAAGGGCTGGGAGTGTATGTTTGCT